>JBBSNV010000053.1:0-8563 GCA_038260375.1 Reyranellales bacterium | reverse complement strand
GGTCGTGCTTGGCGATCTCGCGCGCCAGATGCGCCAACTCGGCCGAGGCCTCCATCAAGTCGAGGTCTTCGGCAGATTTCAGCGGGTTGGGCTTTTTCTTCGCAGGCTTTTTAGCCATGACAATCTCAGCTCGCCGTCATCAGGCGCTTGGCCGCGGCGCGCGCTTCATCGGTGATCTCGGCCCCGGCCAGCATGCGGGCGATCTCCTCGCGCCGGCCGGCATCGTCCAACGGCGTTACCTCGGTGACGGCCTGGCCTTTGACGGTGCGCTTGCCGATGCGCCAATGGCGATCGCCGCGCGCCGCCACTTGCGGCGAATGCGTCACCACCAGCACCTGGCGCTTGACCGCCAACCGCGCCAGGCGTTCGGCCACTGCTGCCGCAGTCGCGCCGCCGATGCCGCTATCGACCTCGTCGAACACCAAGGTGGCGGCGTCGCTGGAACGGCTCATCACCACCTTTAAGGCCAGCATGAAGCGCGATAGCTCGCCGCCCGAAGCGATCTTGTTCAACGGGCCGGGGGGCACGCCGGGATTTGTACTCACCAGAAACGCCACGCGATCGATGCCGTGCGCGCCCCATTCACTCTCGGCCAAACGCTCGAGCTTGGTAACGAACTTGGCTTTTTCCAGTTTCAACGGCGCCAGCTCGGCCTGCAACGCCTTGTCGAGCGCGGCGGCAGATTTCTGCCGCGAGGCGGACAAAATTTCGGCCGTTGATACGAACGCCTTGCGTGCCAGATCGGCGGCCAGGCGCAAGCCATTGAGCCGGCCACTTCCGCCATCGATTGCCGCCAGCTGCTCGGCATATTTGTCGCGTAGGGCGGGAAGTCCGGCGACAGCGACATTGTGCTTGCGTGCTAGCGCGCGTAGCGCGAACAGCCGTTCCTCAACCTTATCCAACCGGCCGGGATCGGCATCCATGGCGCGGCGAAGGGTTTCGATTTGCGCCAGCGCTTCATCGGCCTCGACCGCGGCACGATCAAGGGCCTGGAGAGCCGCATCAAAACGCCCGGCAGCCTTGTCGGCATTGCGTTCCAGCACGCGCTGGGCGCTGCGCAAGGCGCCGGCCACGCCGCGATTGGCGGCCAACTCGTTCGAGGCCTGTTCCAAGGCTTCGGCGATGGCTGCGCCATGGCGCAGCATCTGCCGCTCATTGGCCAGGCCCTCTTCCTCGCCGGCTTGCGGATCCATGCGCTCGAGTTCGTCGACGGCATGGCGCAGATAGTCTTCCTCGATTTGGGCGCGTTGCAGCGCCGCTAACGCCTCGGCATGGGCAGTTTCGGCCTGGCGCCATGTGGCGTGGGCCGTGCCGACCGCAGCGACTTTGCCGTCGTGATCGGCAAAGCCATCAAGCAGGTCGCGATGATTGGCGGGATCGAGCAAGCCATGTTGATCGAACTGCCCCTGGATCTCGACCAGACTATCGCCGATTTGGCGCAGCAGGCCGACCGATACGGGCTGATCGTTGATGAAGGCGCGGCCACGGCCGTCGCCGGTGACGATGCGGCGCAGCACCAGCCCATCACTGTGATCCAGCCCCTGTTCGTCGAGCACGGCAAAGGCTGGGTGCTTGGCCGGCAGGTCGAACACCGCCGACACGCTAGCCTGGGTCGCGCCGTGGCGGACCAAACCGCTATCGCCGCGGCCGCCCAAGGCCAAGCCTAAAGCATCGAGCAGGATGGATTTGCCGGCGCCCGTTTCGCCGGTCAGCACCGCCAATCCACCAGTGAGACCGCCGCTTTTACTACCCGACTTCGCGGCAGGCGCGAATTTCAGCTCAAGCCGCTCGATCAGAACAACGTCGCGCACGTTAAGTTCGATCAGCATGGGGATTCGATCAGCATGAGCGCATGACCGACATCAGCCGTTAGAAAATCGAACCCCAGACGCGCGACAACCACGAGCCTTCGTTGCGCTTGGGCCGCAAATCTTTTCCCTCCAGCAGATAGTAGCTGTCGGCATACCAATCGCTGCCGGGGAAGTTATGGCCCAGCACCGCGCCGGCCATTTGCGCCTCCGGCTGCACGCCTAAGGAGAGATAGCATTCGACCAGGCGATGCAGCGCTTCAGGCACGTGGCTGGTGGTCTGGAATTTCTCGATCACCGCGCGGTAGCGGTTGATGGCGGCGACGTATTGGCCCTGGCGCTCGTAATAGCGGCCGATCTCCATTTCCTTGCCGGCCAGATGGTCGACCGCCAGATCGATCTTCAGATTGGCGTCGCGTGCGTAACGCGATTCGGGGAAGCGCTGCACCACTTCGCGCAACGCGGCCAAGGCCAGCTCGGTGGTGCGCTGGTCGCGCGCCACGTCGGAGATCTGCTCGTAGTAGCACAGCGCCTTCATATAGAAAGCGTAGGGGATGTCGCGGTTGCCGGGATGGAGTTGGATGAAGCGGTCCAAGGCCACCACGGCGTCGTCGTATTTGTTGGCCTGGTAATAGGAGAAGGCGGCCATCAACTCGGCCTTCACCGCCCACACCGAATAGGGATGCTGGCGCTCGACTTCCTCGAAGCCTTTGGCAGCGGTGGTATATTTGGCGGCGCTGAGATTGTTCAGCGCGTCGTTGTAGAGGTCTTCGACCGGGGCTTCGACATAGACGTCGTCCTTTTTGGAACCGCCGCAGCCGACCAGCAAAGCCGCCAGCACACTCACCACAATCAGACCAGACGCAGTTTTTCCGACCGCCATCACGCTATGCAAACTCCCATTCAGGGGTATCCGGCCGCAGCTTAGCGCCTGCGGCGTGGCCGGTTTTATAGCACGGCGCTGGGCCAATTCCGATAGGGCCAGACTGGACAAAACTTGGGATTAACTGGGGCCAAAAAGAAGCAGGCCGCACCCCTTTTTCAAGGATGCGGCCCGCATTTTTGCCGTTATTGGCGTGACGTCGGTTCGCCGTCCCTAATTGGGCGCCTTAGTTGGCTTGCCGGCGCAGGAAGGCCGGAATATCCAGCATGTCTTCCTCCGCCCGCGCGGTTTGCAGCCGCTCGGTCGGATCGAGCCCACCCAGCTTGGGCTGGGTCGGCCGCATCTTCGGCTCCGGCCGCGTTTCGGCGGCAGGGGCTTGCGGGGTGGCTGGCGGAGCGGCCGCGGTTGGGGCCTGCGGCACGACTTGCGGTGCCGCCGGCATGGTTTGCGCCGGTTGCGCCACTGCTTGAGCCGCCACTTGCGGGGCGGCTTCGCGACGCGCCGCACCGGTCATGCGCTGGAACAGGCTCGGACCTTTGGGTGCCTGGGGAGCGGCCTCCGGCGCAGCCAAGTGAGGCTGCAACGCGTGGGCCGTCGCCGTCGTGGTGTAGGCATCCATGCCCGCTCGACCCATTTGCGACCGCGGCGCCATCGGCTGCGACATCGGCGCCCCCGGTGTCGACATCTGCGGCGCCATTTGGGGCGCCGACATCTGCGGCACATGCATTGGCGCGGGTGGCGGGGTCATCACCGCGGCCGGCATCGCCGGCTGAGTCTGCACCCGCATCGGCTCGGGCCGGAACTCGGGCCGGGGGCTGGTGCGCCAGTCGCTGGCCAACAGATCCGAAGCCCGTTGCGGCACCGGCTCGGGCCGGAACTCCGGTTGCGGCCTGTATTCCGGTTGGACCGCGATCGGGCGGTCCTCGACATAGATCTGCTCGTCTTCGTCCCCGATCTCCGGCTCCTGCGGGGTCATTTGTGCGGCCGCGGGTTGCGACGCTGGAGCTGCGGGTATTGTCGCAGCAGCGAGGGGCTGCACCGGCATGGCGCTCATGCCAGTTCCGATACCCATGCCGGTCGCCATGGCGGCGGCCGAGGGACGTTGCGCGGCGCGCGCCGGTTGGCTGGCAACGGCGTCGCCGCCGCCCAGACTGAGGATGGTGGTCTTGGGCTGGTTGGCGGCCGAAGCCGAGATGCCCGTCGCCACCACCGACACCCGCATGGTGCCGTGCATGGCCTGATCGAAGGTCGAGCCGAAGATGATGTTGGCATCGGGATCGACTTCGTCGCGGATGCGGTTGGCCGCTTCGTCCACTTCCATCAGGGTCATGTCGAGACCGCCGGTGATATTGATCAACACCCCGCGCGCGCCCTTCATCGAGGCGTCTTCCAACAACGGGTTGGAGATGGCGGCTTCGGCCGCCATGCGCGCCCGCGTCTCGCCTTCGGCCTGACCGGTGCCCATCATCGCCTTGCCCATCTCGCTCATCACCGTGCGGATGTCGGCGAAGTCGAGGTTGATCAGGCCCGGCATGACCATCAAATCGGTCACGCCGCGCACGCCGGTGCACAGCACGTCGTCGGCCATCTTGAAGGCGTCGGCGAAAGTGGTCTTCTCGTTGGCCACCCGGAACAAATTCTGGTTCGGGATGATGATCAACGTGTCGACGTATTTCTCCAACTCCAGGATGCCGGCTTCGGCCGTGCGCATGCGGTGATTGCCTTCGAACTGGAAGGGCTTGGTCACCACGCCGACGGTCAGGATGCCCTGCTCGCGCGCCGCGGCCGCAATCACCGGAGCCGCACCGGTGCCAGTGCCGCCGCCCATGCCGGCGGCCACGAACACCATGTTACTGCCTTGCAGATTGTCGATGATCTCGTTGAGCGCTTCCTCGGCTGCCGCCCGACCCACGTCGGGGCGCGCGCCGGCGCCCAGGCCTTGGGTGATGGTCTTGCCGAGCTGGATGCGCCGTTCCGACAGCGACTGCGCGATCGACTGCGCGTCGGTGTTGGCGACGACGAACTCAACGCCCTCGATGGCGGCGCTGATCATGTTGTTGACCGCATTGCCGCCGGCGCCGCCGACGCCGATGACGGTGATGCGGGGCTTCATATCGGGTTCGCGTTGCGGATTGCTGAAGGTGATCGTCATTTTGTTCTCCACTCGTAACTCGTTGCCATTATTGGCGTTGTCCGATCCGGTTCGATCCGGAAATTCCCATTGCTATTTCGTAGGGGCCGGCCGTGGCCAGTCCCCACCGCGTCTTGCGTCTTCGCTTGCCCATCACGCGCTTGGCTCCAAGATGGGCGCTGTCGTTAAAAATTTTCACGCAGCCAACTCCCGAGCCGGCCGAATCGGCTGGCTTCTGATTCGCCGTTCATGTGGGCGGCGGGTTGCACGCTGCCGCCTTGAGCGCGCAGCGCATAAGTCAGCAGGCCGGCGCAGGCCGTGCAGGCCGGACCGCCGGTGGCTTCGGCCAGGCCGCTGACCCGCACCGGGCGACCGTTGCGCACTTGTTTGTTGAGGATCTGGGCTGCCGATTCGGCCACGCCGTCCAGCTGGCTGGCGCCGCCGGTCAGCACGATGCGCCGGCCCGTCAACTTGTCGACGCCGCTCGATTCGAGGCGGCCGCGCACCAGTTCGAAGGTCTCTTCCAGGCGCGGGCGGATGATGCCGACCAGGATCGAACGCGGCACGTGATTGGGTTCGGTGTGCTCCTGTTCGCCAATTAAAGGCACATCGATGATCTCGTACTGGTCGTTGGCCTTGGCGACCGAGCGGCCGTAAAGGATCTTCATGCGCTCGGCATCGGCCAGCGGCGTCGACAGGCCGCGCGCGATGTCGCTGGTGACATGGTTACCGCCCACCGGAATCGAGTCGGTGTAGATCAAATTGCCGTCATAGAACACGGCGATCGAGGTGGTGCCGCCGCCCATGTCGATCAAGGTAACGCCCAAATCCATTTCGTCCTGCACCAGGCAGGCGAGACCAGCCGCGAACGGCGTGACGCAGCGTTCGGCGATTTCCAAATGGGTGCGCTTGACGCAGACGCCGAGATTGCGCATCGCACCCGCCGCCGCCGTGACCAGATGCACGTCGACACCCAGGCGCTCGCCATACATGCCGCGCGGGTCGCGGATGCCGCTGCGCCCGTCGATCGAATAGCCGATCGGCATGGTATGGATCAGGTCGCGGTCGGAGGTTTCGGCCGGCAGATGCACTTGGCTGAGCACGCGGCGGATGTCGCGGTCGGTGATCTCGTGGCCGTTGATGGCGACTTCGACGCCAAACGTGTGCGAGGCGGGATAGCCGCCGCCGACGCCGACTACGATCTCCTCGACCCGCTCGCCGCACATTTGCTCGGCGCCATTGACGGCGCTGGAGATGGCGTGCTCGGCCGCTTCCATGTCGACGATGTTGCCGCCGCGGATGCCGCTGCTGGGCTGGTGCCCGATGCCGATCACCCGCAAGCCGCTGCTGCCATCGACCCGCGCGATGAAGCAGCTCACCTTGGAGCTGCCGACGTCGAGCGCTGCGACGATACCGTTTTTCGTTTTCACCACTTTACGCTCCACTCACGTTGTCTTGCCGGAAGCCGGGCCGGCCACTGGGCCCGGTGCCGGCTTCTTGGGCGGCACAGAATTGCCTTTGTCGTCTTTGGCGGTCGGCGGATTGATCGGTGCGGCCGGCTTGACCACCATGCGGTCGGGCAGGCGCAGATCGATCGACACCAGATCGCGGCTCAACAGCTGTTGTTTGCGGTCGAGTTCGGCCAAAGTCTTCAGCGCCGCCGCCGCATCGGTTTCCGGCAGCATCACCTGCACCATGGTGTCCAAGGTGATGTTCCAGCGGCGCTGGCCGACCCACACCGCGGCGCGCACGCGCTTGCCGATCTCGGGCACTTCCTGCAGCAGCAAGGACAAAGCGGTGATCTGCTCCGGCGCGCCGGCGCCGGCGATCAGCGGCAGATAGCCGTAGTAATTGGGGTCCACGTTGCGCACCACGCGGCCCTGGCGGTCGATCAAGACGAAGTCGCTGTCGCGCTGCCACAAAGCCACTGCGGCGCGCTCGGTCAGCTTGACGAAGATGCCGTCGGGCAAGCGACGCTCGACGATGGCCGATTCGACCCACTCGATCGATTCCAGCCGCGCTCGCGCCGCGCGGGGGTCGAAACTCAACAAGGAGTCGCCGCGATTGACGTTGAGCGCGGCCATCACCGCTTCCTTGCTGACCAGCTTGCGGCCTTCGACCGAAATGTCTTGCACCGTCATGCCGGAGAATTGCGGGCCCGACACCATGGCAGCGACACTGCCGACCAGCGCGCTACCCTGGCGATAGGCGTAGTAGCCACCGAAGCCCAGGCCGCCGGCCAAGGCGATGGCCATAACGATCGTCGCGGCGCGGCGCAGGCCGGGCGAGATCACCGGCTTGGGCGCGCGTTTGGGCCCGCGAGAGGATTGGCGCGATGGGCGTGCAACATCGGCCGGCGCCGCCAGGCGGCGGGCTTGGGCGGCGCGCTTCTTGGCGCGCACGTCGATGTCGTTCACCGCGGGCATAGCGCCTGCTCCACCATCCAGCTCACGAGTTGCGGGAAACCGATGCCGATATGCTTGGCCTGCTCGGGCACCAACGACAGCGGCGTCATGCCGGGCTGGGTGTTGATCTCGAGCAGATAGAGGCCGTCGATGCCCGGTTGCTTGACGTCGTAACGGAAGTCGCAGCGCGACACGCCGGCGCAGCCGATCGATCGATGCGCGACCAGCGCCATGCGAGTGGCTTCGCGCGCGATCGGCTCGGGCACTTTGGCCGGAATGATGTGTTCGGTGACGCCGTCGGTATATTTGGCTTCGTAGTCGTAGAAGCCACGCGTGGGCCTGAGCTCGGTCACGGCCAGCGGACGATCGCCCATGACCGAGACGGTGAGATCGACGCCGGGAATGTAACGCTCGACCATGACGCGATCGCCATAGACCCAACCCGACAGATCGGGCACCGCGACATTGGCCCCCGCATGGACGATAACAACACCGACGCTGGAACCTTCGCTGACCGGCTTGACCACATAAGGCGGCGGCAGCGGATGGCCTTTCTTGAACACGGCCCGGTCCATCACCGCGCCTTCAGGCACGCGCAAGGACTTGGCACGGAAGATGTCCTTGGCCATCTCCTTATCCATCGCGATGGCCGAGGCCAGCACGCCGGAATGGGTGTAAGGCAGGCCGGCCACTTCCAGCACGCCTTGGATGCAGCCATCTTCGCCGTAGCGGCCGTGCAGGGCGTTGAACACCACTTCGGGGCCGTGACCTTCGGCTGGCAGCAGCGCATCGACCAGCTTGCGTAAATTTCTTTCGACGTCGATGTCGGTGACGCGATAGCCCGCTTCGCGCAGCGCCTCGCTGCACGCCTTGCCGGTGACCAAGGACACGTCGCGTTCGGCCGAGAAGCCGCCCATCAACACGGCAACATGACGGGCTTGCGGCATGGTTGGGGGTTTTGCGCTCATGCGCTCAGCCCCGCTACGATGGTTTTCTGCGTGTCGGCGAATTCGCCGATGCGCTTGATCTCCCATTCCAGCCGTACGCCGGAATTGGCGAACACACGGCGGCGCACTTCTTCGCCCAAGGTCTCGATCTCGTGCGCGGTGGCGGCGCCGGTGTTGATCAGGAAATTGCAGTGCATATCCGACACCTGGGCGCCGCCGATCTGCAAGCCGCGGCAGCCGGCGCGGTCGATCAGCTCCCAGGCACGCAGGCCGGGCGGATTGACGAAGGTCGAGCCGCCGGTCTTGCTGCGCGGCTGGCTGGCCTGGCGCTCGTTCTCGATCTCGACGATGCGATGGGCGATCTTGGTGCGATCGCCGTTGGTGCCTTG
>JBBSNV010000052.1:0-8663 GCA_038260375.1 Reyranellales bacterium | reverse complement strand
GTCGGTGAAATCGCGCAGCCATTGCGGCGTTCCGCCGATCGGCGGCGACAGCCAGTTCAAGCGCAAGCCCGAGGAGTAGTGGCGGTCTTTGTTGTTGGTCGGCCCGGTGAAAAAATCGTTTTCGATTTGCAGAGTCAGGGTCGAGCCGTCCAAGCGGAACGGATTGTTCGATTCCGGCGCCGGTTGGGCTGCGACATTGCCGGCCAGCGCGACGGCGCTCAGTGCTGCGATGATGGAAAGTGCCGTGCGACGCATGGTTCAGTGTCCTGCGACGCGGCGCAGCTCGCCCAGCAGCCGCTCGATTTGCGGTCGCTCGGTCAGCGGCTTGTTGAAGGCTGTGGAGCCTTCGAGCAGGCATTGCATGCTCTCGATCACCACGCGATCGAAGATATGCGAGGGGATGTCGGTGCGCTTGCCTTGCACCTGGCAGGCGACGTGACCCATCGGAATGTCGATCGAGGCGACGCCGTGATAGGCAAAGCCGACTTGGTTGTCGAATTCGAGATGGCCGCGCCTAATCGCGGTGCCCAACAGCTTCACCGGCTCGAAGGCGTAATAGATGATGGTGCACAGCACCGGGTACCAATAGGCCTGCGGCTCGCCCACGATGTCGAGATGCACGCCATGTTCCATGGCGATGGCCGAGATGGTCAGTTCGGACTGGTCGAACTTTACCTGACGGTCGATTTTCTGCTCGTTGCTGTCCATGGTCCCCAAATTCGGCCGGCCAAAATCCCTAGCCGGTAAATATAGCATTAAACGCGCGTACCGCCTCGGCTGGCCCTTGCTGGTGGTGCCACACCCCGGCGGAAACCGCCAGGAAGTCGGCGCCGGCGGCGACCAGCGGCGGACAGTTCTCCACGGTAATGCCCCCTATGGCTACGCAGGGCACGGTCATCAGTTCACTCCACCATTCGACCAACTCGATCTCGGCGCGGGTCTTGGCATTCTTGGTGGCGGTGGAAAAAAATGCGCCGAACGCCACGTAATCAGCGCCGGCGTCGGCCGCTTCCATGCCGAGGTGGCGGGAGTCGTGGCAGGTGATGCCCACGCTGCGATCGGCACCAACCAAGCGGCGGGCTTCGGCATAGGGCATGTCGTCCTGGCCGACATGCACGCCATCGCAATCGAGTTGGGCCGCGAGGTCGGGCCGGTCGTTTAGGATCAGCGCGACGTTGCCGGCGCGGCAGATCGGCTGCAGACGAGCGACCGCGGCGATTATTGCCGCGTCGTCGACGTCTTTCAGGCGGAGCTGCAGCGCCGCCACATCGCCCGCTGCCAGCGCGAGGTCGAGCAGATCGGCGAAAGCGTCAGGCTCGAAGGCTGGCGGCGTGATGAGATAGAGGCGGCAGAGCGGCCCAGGGCGCGACTCGGCCAAGCGCTATTCCTTGTTCTGATAGATTTTGACGATGCCATCGAGCAAGGCCAACGCTTCCTCGCGCGGGCGCTGGAAGGTGTTGCGGCCGATGATCGAGCCGTTGGCGCCGCCGTCGCGCAAGGCGCGCACTTCTTTGTAGAGCCCCTCGGTGTCCTTGGCTTCGCCGCCGGAGAACACCACGATGCGCCGGCCGTTGAACGCGGCCTGCATAACATGAGCGATGCGTTTTTCCATGGTCGAGACGTCGATCTTCTGCTTCTCGTACACCGCTTTGGCTTCAGGCTGCCACAGCACGTCGGTGGGCGGCTTGACCTTGATGATGTGTGCGCCCAGCAGGGCTGCCAAATGGCAGGCATAGGCGCATACATCGATCGCGGTTTCGCCAGCCTTGTCGAGCTTGCCGCCGCGCGGATAGGACCACATCACGACGGCGAGGCCGACCGACTTGGCTTCTTCGGCCAATTCCTTGATCTGCTCCATCATCTTGAATTGCTCTTCGGCGCCGGGATAAATGGTGAAGCCGATCGCGGAACAGCCCAGTTTCAGCGCATCCATCACCGAGCCGGTGACTGCCTGGTCCTTGGTGGTGGACAGGCTGTTGGAGGAGTTGAGCTTGAGAATGGTGGGCACGGCTCCGGCGAAGCTGCCGGCGCCGGCTTCCAGCATGCCGAGCGGCGCGGCGAAAGCGTTCAGCCCGGCATCGACTGCGAGTTGGAAATGGTAATGCGGGTCGTAGGCCGGCGGGTTGGGGGCAAAGGACCGTGCCGGACCATGTTCGAAGCCCTGATCCACCGGCAGGATCACCATCTTGCCAGTGCCACCCAGCCGGCCATGCATCAGGATGCGGGCCAGGTTGGTCTTGGTGCCGGGGCTGTCGCTCTCGTAATTGTCGAGGATGCGCTTGACCGCCTTGCTGATTTTCATGGTTCGCTCCCGCAATAGTGTTCGCCCTGCGATAGGCGAAAGATGTGACCGAAATTTGGCCGTTGGATAGCCGCTACGGCGGATTTTGGCAATCGGCCAGGATGGGCGCGCCCATCCTGGCGATAGTTAAGAATTCTTCGCCTTATCTGCCAGCCAGGCCTTGATCAAAGATTGGTAGGGCATATCGCGTTTATTAGCCGCCACTTTAATCTGTTCCAGCAGACCAATCGGAAGCCGCAGCGAGATCGATTCGGTCGATGGCTTGAGATTAGGGAAGCGCGCGCGTGTGGCCTTACTCCAATCGAGATAATCCGTCGTATCCGTGCTTTCCCAGAACTTCCGCTCTGCCGCTTCATCGCTGAAGCTGGGAATCGTTTTACGTTTCGTCGGCATAACGCTTCCTTTCTTTCCGATGCATGTCGCGCGCCGATATCACGCGAATCAACGTTCCGTTTCGCCGCAGAGTGAAAGCGACGTGCAACAACCTGCCGCTGTCGGTTTGACCAAGCGCATGAAACCTTGTTTCTGCCGCACTATGTTTTTCATCCGACACGATCAGTAATGGGTCGTTAAAAAACGCCTGCTCTGCTTCGGCCTGCGACGTGTCGTGCTTATCGGCGCTCTTGCGAGCGTTGCCAATGTCCCACTCAAACCCCTCGACCTTATCAAAGATGACCATCTCGTATATTACTATAATATACGATCAATTCAAGTCGGTGACGCTAATATTTTGGCACCTAATTGCCCGGCCATATCGCGGAATTTGGCGGCCACGTCGGCGCGGCCGGTGAAGACGATGGCTCGCACGCCAGCCCGCAACGCAGCCATGGCATCGCCGGCGCGGTCGGCGCAATCCAGCGCCAGGGTGAAGCTCACGTCGGGGAATTCGGCCTGGGCTTTGTCCTGCAGCGCTTTCCACAGGCCAGCGCCGAGATAGGACGATGCGCCCTCGGGGCTACAAAGAAAAACGGCGCGACCATCGAGCCGCGCCGTTTGCAATGCCGCTTGCGCCTGCCGCCAATCGGCGACGATGACGCGGGGGTGATCCATTAGCCCAGCTTGCTCATCGCCAGCGCGGTGTCGGACATACGGTTGGAAAAGCCCCATTCGTTGTCGTACCACGACAGCACGCGCGCCATGCGCTTGCCGACGATCTGGGTCTGGCCGACATCGAAGGTGGATGAGGCCGGATCGTGATTGAAGTCGAGCGATACCAGCGGCTCGTCGTTGATGGCGAGCACGCCCTTCAGCGGCCCCGAAGCGGCGGCGGCTTTCATGGCGTTGTTAATCTCTTCGACCGAGGTGTCGCGCTTGGCGGTGAACACCAGGTCGATCAGCGACACGTTAGGCGTGGGTACGCGCACGGCGGTGCCGTCGAGCTTGCCGACCAGTTCGGGGATCACCAGGCCCAGGGCCTTGGCCGCACCGGTCGAGGTCGGGATGATCGACAGCGCCGCAGCGCGGGCACGGTGCAGATCCTTGTGCATGGTATCCAAGGTCGGCTGATCGCCGGTATAGGCGTGCACCGTGGTCATGTAGCCGAACTCGATGCCCACCGTGTCGTTCAACACCTTGGCGACCGGCGCCAGACAGTTGGTGGTGCACGAGCCGTTCGACACCACGAAATGGTCCTTGGTCAGCTTGTCGTGATTGACGCCATAGACGACGGTGAGGTCTGCCTTGTCGGCTGGGGCCGAGACCAGCACGCGCTTGGCGCCGGCGGTCAAATGGGCCGAGGCTTTTTCTTTGCTGGCGAAGATGCCGGTGCATTCCATCGCGATATCGATGTTCAATTCTTTCCACGGTAGCTTGGACGGGTCGCGCTCGGCGCTGACCTTGATCTTGCCGCGGCCGATATCGAAGCTGTCGCCCTCGATCGTCACCTTGCCGGGGAAGCGGCCATGCACCGAATCGTATTTCAGCAAATGCACATTGGTCTTCACATCGCCCAGATCGTTGATGCCGACCACTTCGATGTCTTTGCGGCCCGATTCGTAGATCGCCCGCAGGATGTTGCGACCGATGCGGCCGAAGCCGTTGATGCCAACCCGAACAACCATGTCGCGTCTCCAGTCCTGATTACTTCTTCAATCGATCCTTGGCGGCTTGCATCACCGCTTCGGCGGTGATGCCGAAATGCTTATATAGTGCCGGTGCCGGTGCCGAAGCGCCAAAGCCGGTCATGCCGACAAAGGCGCCGTTGCTTCCCAGATAGCGCTCCCAGCCGAAGCCGATGGCGGCTTCCACCGCGACACGGACTACGCCGGCATCGCCCAGCACTTGCTGGCGATAGACCTCGGGCTGGGCGTCGAATAATTCCCAGCACGGCATCGACACCACGGCAGTCGGGATGCCCTCGGCCTGCAATAAGGTACGGGCTGCCAGCGCCACCTGAACTTCCGACCCGGTGGCTAGAATATGGACCTGGGTCTGGCCGCTGGCAGCGGCGGCCAAAACATAACCGCCCTGCGCGGTGCGATTGACGGTGTCGGCATCGGTGCGCACGGCGGCGAGATTTTGCCGGCTCAAGGCCAGCACCGAAGGCGTGTCGGTCGAGCGCAATGCCAGCTCCCAACACTCGGCGGTTTCGATCGCGTCGGCCGGGCGGAACACATTGAGATTGGGAATGGCGCGCAAGGCTGCCAGATGTTCGACCGGCTGATGGGTCGGGCCGTCTTCGCCCAGGCCGATCGAATCATGGGTCATGACGTAGATCACGCGCTGGCCCATCAGCGCCGACAAGCGAATCGCGGGGCGGCAGTAATCGGTGAACACCACGAAGGTGCCGCCATAGGGAATGACGCCCTTGTGCAGCGCCATGCCGTTCATCGCCGCGGCCATGGCGTGCTCGCGGATGCCGTAATAGACGTAGCGGCCGGCAAATTCGCCTGGCTTGATCGGCTCGAGCCCGGCGGTCTTGGTGTTGTTGGAGCCGGTCAGATCGGCCGAGCCGCCGATCGTCTCGGTGACGATCGGGTTGATGACTTCCAGCACTTCTTGGCTGGACTTGCGCGTGGCCCAGTTGGGCTTGTCGGCGAACAGCTTGGCTTTGTAGGTGGCCAGCACGTCGTCGAACTTGGCCGGCAACTCGCCACGCTGGCCGCGCACGAAATCGTCGCGCAACTCCGGCGCTGCTTCAGCCAATAGCTTTTCCCAGGCGGCGCGGGCGGCAGCGCCACGGCCGCCAGCTTCACGCCATTTGGCCAGCAGTCTGTCGGGCACGACGAAGGCGTCGTGCGGCCAGCCGAGTTTCTCGCGCGCGCCAGCCACTTCCTCTTTGCCCAAGGGCGAGCCGTGGGTGGCCGCGGTGCCGGCTTTTTTCGGCGCGCCGTAACCGATCACGGTCTTGCAGGCGATCATCGACGGCCGCGTGGCGGTGCGGGCGCGGGCAATGGCGCCTTCGACCGCGGCTGAATCGTGGCCATCGACCTTTTGCACGTCCCAACCGGCGGCGGCGAAACGCGCCGGGTGATCTTCGGAGGTTGAGAGCGAGGTCGGGCCGTCGATCGAGATGCCGTTATCGTCGAACAGCACGATCAGGCGGTTGAGCTTCAAATGACCAGCCAGGGAAATCGCTTCCTGGCCGATGCCTTCCATCAAGCAGCCGTCGCCCACCAGCGCGTAAGTATAATGATCGACCAAGCCACCGAATTTTGCAGCCAAATGCCGCTCGGCCAACGCCATGCCGACGGCATTGGCCAGGCCCTGGCCCAGCGGGCCGGTCGTGGTCTCGATGCCTGGCATGTGGCCGTGTTCGGGGTGCCCCGCGGTCTTGCTGCCCAGCTGGCGGAAGTTCTTCAGGTCGTCGATCGTGACGCCCGGGTAGCCCGTCAAATAGAGCAACGCATAGAGCAGCATCGAGCCGTGGCCAGCCGACAGCACGAAACGGTCGCGATCGGGCCATTCCGGCGCACTGGGATCGAATTTCAGGAAGCGGGTGAACAGCACCGTAGCGACATCGGCCATGCCCATCGGCATGCCGGGATGGCCCGAATCGGCCTGCTGCACGGCGTCCATGGCCAAAGCGCGGATGGCATTGGCCATGTCGCGGTCGGAGAGGGTGTCGTCGGAACGGTGAGTGCTCATCGGCTGAGGGCGGCACGCAAACTGTTGAATGGAAAACCGGCAGCGTGTCCGCCCCGGTTTGCGCCGCACCATGCCGACCACGCCGCCGCCCGTCAATCGGGATAAGAACCCGCGCCACGCGGCGCTGGCTTGCGGCTTTTGCCATCCACAGGAGCCGGGGTTGACCTCGCGGTGGGGCCGTTTCATGGTGCGGGCCAACGCACAACGAAATCAAACGGGGACCAGGCAATGTCGTCGGCTGAAACCGCCGAAATCGTGCGCCAGCGCCTCGAAGGCGCGCTGACCAAGCTCGAATCGGCGATCGACGATCACGTGCGCACCGATGGTGATAAGATCCGCCATATGCGCCAGGAGCTCGACGAGGCGCATAAGGAGAATGCGCGCCTGCATCAATCCAGCGTGCAGATCGCCCAGCGCCTGGAAGCGGCGATCGCCAAATTGAAATCCGTTCTCGAACGATAGAAGGCGGCGATGTCGCAAGTTTCCATCCGCATCAACGGTCGCGCTTACGACGTCAATTGCGAGAACGGCCAGGAGCAGCACGTCCAGCGCCTGGCCATGTCCTTGGCCGGCAAGGTGGCGGAGTTGGTCAAGCAAGTGGGCCAAGTGGGCGATGCGCGGCTGATGGTGATGGCCGGTCTGCTGGTGCAGGACGAGCTGCTGGACGGCCAGGTGCGCGAGAACGCGCTGGTCAAGCAGGTGGCGGAGTTGAATAAGCAAGTCGCGGACAAGGAAGCCGAGTTGCAAGTAGCGCAACGCGCGCGTCAAGCCGCGGAAGCCAGCCTGACGCGGGAGGGCGAGGAGGTCAGCAACCGGCTGGATGCCATTGCCCGGAGGCTGGTCGCATCCTAAGTTAGAGCCAAGGCGGTTTCTGCCCGGCTCGTGCGGCCTCAATACCCTGGGCCAATGCTTATCTCAAGGGTGCTGTCCCTGTCGAAGCCCTGGTTTCGGTACATGGCGCCCGACCTGCAATAGCAGGCCACAGAGGTAGCGATAGGCTCACGGCCATGGCGGGGCCGCCCCACTTTATTTCACCAACACCGGTTTGCGCCCAGGTCCATATCACGTGACTGACGATCCCATCGCCGACGCCAAACGCGCGCTGCGCGAGCGCATGCGGCGCGCCCGTGCCGGCGTGTCGGCCGAAGAGCGTGAGCGCGCGGCGCGGCTGATGCGGCCGACCTTCGCCAAAGCGGTCGAATTGCCGGCCAACGCCATCGTCGCGGGCTATCTGGCATCGGGCAGCGAATTGAACGCCACGCCGTTGATGACGGCGCTGGAAGAGCAGGGCGTGACCTTGGCGTTGCCGGTGGTGGGCGAGCGCGGCCACAAGCTGGTGTTCCGCGCCTGGAAGAGCGGCGATGCCTTGACGCCCAACCGCTACGATATCGGCGAGCCGATGGACGACAAGCCCGAAGTGACCCCGACGCATCTGCTGGTGCCGCTGCTGGCGTTCGACGATCACGGCTATCGGCTGGGCTATGGCGGCGGCTATTACGACCGCACCTTGGCGGCGTTGCGCAAGGCTTCAAAGATCCAAGCCGTCGGGTTGGCGTTCCATGCCCAGCGCTTGGGCTTCGTGCCGCGCGGGCCGGGCGACGAGCCGCTCGATATGGTGCTGACCGAGCGCAACGTGGTGGTTGCGGGTACGGGAGGCAAGCCATGAGAGTTCTTTTCCTTGGCGACGTGTTGGGACGCTCCGGCCGCGAAGCGATCTATCAGCGCATGCCAAAACTGCGCGCCGAGCTGGGTTTGGATTTCGTCGTGGTTAACGGCGAGAACGCGGCGGGCGGCTTCGGCATCACCGGTAAGATTTGCGGTGAATTTTACGAAGCAGGGGTCGATTGCATCACCGGCGGCAATCATAGCTGGGACCAGCGCGAGGTGATGGCCTACATCCCGACGGATCCCAAGCTGCTGCGGCCGATCAACTTCCCGCCCGGCACGCCCGGCGCCGGCTTCAACATCTATAAGGACGCCAAGGGCCGCCGTATCCTGGTGATCAATGTGCTGTGCCGGCTGTTCATGGATGCGTTGGACGATCCGTTCGCGGCGGTGGCGCAAGTGCTCGATACCCACAAGCTCAAGCGCGAAGCCGATTTCATCCTGATCGACGTGCATGGCGAGGCGACCAGCGAGAAGCAGAGCCTGGGCCATTTCGCCGATGGCCGCGCGTCGATGGTGGTGGGCAGCCACAGCCACGTGCCGACCGCCGATCATTGGGTCTTGCCTGGCGGCACGGCTTACCAGACCGATGCCGGCATGTGCGGCGATT
>JBBSNV010000051.1:0-8684 GCA_038260375.1 Reyranellales bacterium | reverse complement strand
GGCTGGCACTGGCCTGCCTTTAATTTGGCCGATTCGGCCATCACGGTCGGGGTGGTTGTGCTGCTGGTTGATTCCCTGCTACGGGGACGGCAAGCTAAGAGCTGATCCGTTGTCACGCGATCGGCCAATGGGCAAAAGACGGAGGAATTTCATGCGCTTCCATCAACTCGGCACGCCTGTTGTGCTGGTTGGGCTGAGCTTGGCCTTGGGCGGCTGCGGCCTGACCGGCGATCTGTTCGGCGGTTCATCCAAGCAGGCGCCCGACGAATTCCAAGTGGTGGCGCAACAACCGCTCAGCATTCCGCCCAACGCCGATCTGCGCCCGCCGCGGCCCGGCGCGGCGCGTCCGCAGGACGTACCGCCGCAAACGCAAGCCCGCGGCATCGTCACTGGCGGCGCCGTGCGGCCGGCGGGGGCCAATGCAGGCGCCGGTGGCGGGCCCGAATCCGCGCTGCTGGCCAAGGCCGGTGCGCAAGGCGCCGATCCCAACATCCGCAACACGGTCAACGAGGAATCGCGGCTGCTGGCCGATAGCGATCGTTCGTTCATCGATTCGCTGATTTTCTGGCGCACCACGCCGCCGCCGGGCGTGGTGGTCGATCCAGCCAAGGAACAGCAGCGTATCCAGCAGAATCAGGCGATCGGCCAGCCGGTCACCACCGGCAACACGCCAGTCATCGAGCGCCGCCGGCGCGGCATCCTGGAAGGCATTTTCTAAACCGCCATCGGCGGCTCAAGACCACGGCGCGTCGGGGGACGCCGTCTCGGCTGGGGTGCGGCGATCGCATCTCGGACCTTTTTAAGGTGAGGCGCGTGTTGAAAATCCTGTTCGCCAAGATGGTCGTGCCAGTGCTCGCCGTGCTGGCAGCGCTGACCGTTGCTTTTCCGGCTGCGGCCGATCGCGGCTTCAACGCCGAGACCTTCACGTTGAAGAACGGCTTGCAGGTGGTGGTGTTTCCCAACCATCGCGCGCCGATCATCAACCACATGATCTGGTATCGGGTCGGTTCGGCCGACGAGACCAAGGGCAAGTCGGGCATCGCCCATTTCCTCGAACATCTGATGTTCAAGGGCACGCCCACCATACCACCGCAGGAATTCTCCAAGATCATCGCCCGCAATGGTGGCCGCGATAACGCCTTCACGTCTTACGACTACACCGCTTATTGGCAAACCATCGCCGCGGACCGGCTGGAGATGGTCATGCGCATGGAAGCCGACCGCATGGTCAATCTGGTGCTGACCGACGATGCGGTAAATCCCGAGCGTACCGTGGTGCTGGAAGAGCGCAGCATGCGCACCGACAACAAGCCGGGGGCCAAGCTCAACGAAACTACTCTGCAGGCGCTGTTCGGCGCCAAGGGCTACGGCATTCCGGTGATCGGCTACGAGGAAGAGATCAAGCAGCTCAATCGTGCGGACGCACTGGCGTTCTACAAAAGCCATTACGCGCCCAACAACGCCATCCTGCTGGTGGCGGGTGACGTCGATCCGGTCAAGGTCAAAGAGCTGGCGGAAAAATATTTCGGTCCGATACCGGCGGTCAAAGTGCCGCCGCGCACGCGCTTCTATGCCGACAAGATCGCAGGCTCGGCGCGGGTCGAGCGGCGCGACGTGCAGGTCAAGCAGCCGGAATGGAGCCGCGATTATTTGGCGCCCAGCTATCGCGCCGGCGACACCAAGCTGGCGCTGCCGCTGCTGATTCTGGCCCAGATCATGGGCGGCAACCAGACCAGCCGGCTCTATCTCTCCTTGGTCGAACGGCAGAAGCTGGCGGTCGATGTCGATGCCGGCTACAGCCCGACTTCGCTGGGCCAGACCTCGTTCGCGTTCAGCGCCACGCCTGCCGCCAATGTGAAGATGCCGGCGTTGGAAGCGGCAATGGATAAAGAAATCGCGCTGCTGCTGGAAAAGGGCGTCACCGCCGAAGAAGTGAGGCGGGCCCAGGCGCGGCTGATCGCGGCCAATGTCTATGCGCGCGATGCGCTGGGCACCGGTCCCCGGCTATACGGCGCGCAACTGGCCATCGGCCGGACCATTGCCGAGATCGATCGCTGGCCCGAGGACGTGCAGAAAGTCACGGCGGCGCAGGTCAACCAGGCGGCCAAGGCGGTACTGAAACTGGATCGCTCGGTCACCTCGCTGCTGTTGCCCAGCAAGGCGGCCAACCAATGAGCGCCATCATGAATTTGGCCCGCACCCGTTTGGCGCCGGCATTGTTGACCTTGGCGCTGACGTTGTTTGCCGTCGAAGCGCGCGCCATCGACATCCAACAAGTGACCTCGCCCGGCGGTCTGACTGCCTGGCTGGTGCGCGACAGTTCGGTGCCGATCATTTCAGTGAGCTACGCCTTCAAGGGCGGCACCGCGCTCGAGCCGGCCGACAAGGCCGGCGTGACGCGGTTGATGACCGGGCTGCTCGACGAAGGCGCCGGGCCCTATAGTGGCGCGCAGTTTCACAGCAAGCTCGACGATCTAGCCGTGCGTTTCAGCATCGATGCCGGGCTGGACAACATTGCCGGCTCCTTGCGCACTTTGAGCCAGCATCGCGAGGCCGCGTTCGATCTGTTGCGCCTGGCATTGGCCGAGCCGCATTTCGACGTCGATGCGGTCGAACGCGTGCGCGCGCAGATGCAGTCGATCATTCGCGACGAGGAATCCGATCCCGCCACCATCGCCAGCCGCACCCTCACGCGCACTATCTTTGCCGGCCATCCTTACGCGCAGCCGCGCAACGGCACGGCGCAGACCATGGCCGCCATCACGACGCAAGATATACGCGACGTGTACCGCAAGCTGTTGGTGCGCGACCGTCTGGTCATCGCTGTGGTCGGCGATATCGATGCCGTCGAACTGGCCCGGCTGCTCGACCGCGCTTTCGGCGGCCTGCCGGTCAGCAATGCATCGATCGACCTGCCGCCCTGGCCGTCGGCCGACACGCCGGCGCCGCCGGGCCGGGTGATCGTAATCGACCGCGACATCCCGCAAAGCGTGGCGTCTTTCGCCGAGCCCGGCTTGAAGCGCGACGATCCGGATTGGTTTGCTGCCTTTGTGATGAACTATATTTTGGGCGGCGGCAGCTTCTCCTCGCGCTTGCTGGCTGAAGTGCGCGAGAAGCGCGGCCTGGCCTATTCGCTCGGCACCGGTTTGAGCCCGTATCGCTCGGGCGGGCTGATCTACGGTTCGGTCGGCACCGCCAATGCCAAGGTAGCCCAATCGATCGAGCTGATCCGCAGCGAATGGGCCTTGCTGGCCGAAAAGGGCGTTACCGAGAAAGAGTTGGCAGACGCCAAGACCTACCTGACCGGTTCGTTCCCGCTTAGTCTCGATTCCACCGCGTCGGTCGCATCCTTGCTGTTGACCATGCAGCTCGAGAATCTCGGCATCGACTATTTGAGCCGGCGCGACGCCTTGATCCGCAACGTCACCGCCGCCGACATCCAGCGCGTTGCCACGCGCCTGCTCGATCCGGCCAAGCTGGTGTTCGTGGTGGTGGGCAAGCCGGTCGGCGTGCAGTCGAGCAATTAGAACTATTGCTGGATTTGCAATGCAGGACAGAAAACCGAACGACCAGCTGCAGCGCGATATTTTAGCCGCCTGGCAAGATTAGCAAAGTACTGCATATCACCGGTGATGAAGCCGACGCTCGGCTCAAGCAACTAGAGCTGGGCTGAAAACTGCGCACTCCAAAAGCGCACAAATAACCTGTCTCGTCGGATGGCTTTAGCGGCCTGTGGATAGCCTGCCCAGCTGCATTCGCTTGCTGTTCTGAACTTGCTAATATCGCCCCGGAAATGAGCACCAGTTTTTACACCCAGACGATCGACCAATGCTTCGCCGACAAGATCGGCGGCAAGGGCGTCTCGTGTCAGGCCTACGCCAAGACTTTGGCTGCGGCCGCGCCTGCGCTGGAAAGGCTGCGCCACTGGCAGAAGGACGGTAGCCTGCCGTTGCTGCGCCTGCCCCATGCGCGCGCCGATCTCGACGAACCGCGCCGCCATGCCGAGCGTTTGCGCCAGAATTTCTCCAACGTGGTGGTCTTAGGCACCGGCGGCTCCAGCCTGGGCGGCCAGACCTTGGTGGCGTTGGCCGATCTTGGCTTCGGCCCGCGGCCCAACACGCCCAAGCTGTGGTTCATGGACAATGTCGATCCCGCCACCTTCAGCGAGATGTTCGCCCGGCTGGATCCCGATGCTACTGCCGTCGTGGCGATCTCCAAATCCGGCGGCACGGCCGAGACCCTGACCCAGCTGCTGGCCACCATCGATTGGTTCACGTCCAATTTCGGCGGCGATGGCGTGCACGATCACATTCTGGCCGTGACCGAGCCGCGAGATAACGTGCTGCGCCGGTTGGCCATACGTCACCGCATTCCCACTCTGGATCACGATCCCAAAGTCGGCGGGCGGTTCTCGGTGTTGTCGTTGGTGGGCTTGATCCCGGCCATGATCGCCGGCTTGGATGTCGATAAGATTCGCGAGGGCGCAGCCGACGTGCTGGACGAAACCTTGGCGGCTCGCGATCCGGACAACAGCGCACCCGCGGTGGGTGCGGCGCTGTCCGTTGCCTTGTCTCGTGAGCAGGGGCTAAACACCACCGTGCTGATGCCTTACGTCGATCGGCTGGGTTATTTCGGTCTGTGGTATCGCCAGCTCTGGGCAGAGAGTCTGGGCAAGGGCGGCAACGGCACCACGCCGATCCGCGCCATGGGCACGGTCGATCAGCACAGCCAGCTGCAGCTTTATCTCGACGGCCCGGCCGACAAGATGTTCACCGTCATGTTGACCGACACGCAAGGCACCGGTGCGCGCATCGATGCCCAAGCGGTCGGCGCGGAGAAGGGGCTCGACTATCTGGCCGGCCGCAGCATCGGCGATCTGATGGACGCCGAAGCCCGCGCCACCATCGAGACTTTGGCGCGCAACGGCCGGCCGGTGCGCACCATGCACGTGCCGCAAATCGACGAATGCTCGTTGGGCGCGCTGCTGATGCATTACATGCTGGAGACGATCATCGCCGCCGAGCTGTTGGGCGTCGATGCTTTCGATCAGCCGGCGGTCGAGCAAGGCAAGGTGCTGACGCGCGAATTCCTCGGCCGCATCAAGCCAGCCTGATTATGACCATCCGCCGCCTGCCGCCGACCCTGGTCAACCGCATCGCCGCCGGCGAGGTGGTGGAGCGGCCCGCCAGCGCGGTCAAGGAACTGGTGGAAAATGCCATCGATGCCGGCGCCAAGCGCATCGACATCGCCTTGCGCGACGGCGGGCGCAGCCTGATCGTCATCACCGACGACGGCTCGGGCATGACACAAGACGAGTTGGATCTGGCGGTCGAACGCCACGCCACCTCTAAGCTGCCGGGCGAGGATTTGTTCAACATCGCCACCTTGGGCTTTCGCGGCGAGGCGCTGCCGTCGATCGCTTCGGTCAGCCGCTTTACCCTGACCTCGCGTCCGCAAGGCGCCGACAGCGCTTTCGCCCTGCTGATCGAAGGCGGGCGCAAGAACAAGCCGATTCCCGCGCCGCATCCGCCCGGCACAAGGGTCGAGGTGCGCGATCTGTTCTACGCCACACCGGCGCGGCTGAAGTTTCTCAAGGAACCCCGCACCGAGGCGATGCATGTCGCCGACACGATCAAGCGCTTGGCCATGGCTTTCCCTGCCATTGGCTTCGGCCTGAACGACGACGGCCGGCAGGTGCTGAACTATCCGCCGGTGACCGGCGATCTGCTGAGTAATAATCCGGCCGGCGCGCGGCTGGAACGGCTGGCGGCGGTGATGGGCCGCGAATTCGCCGACAATGCGCTGCCGATCGATGCGGTACGCGAGGGTCATCGTTTGACCGGGCATATTGGCTTGCCGACGCTCAACCGCGGCAACGCCCAGCTGCAATATCTGTTCGTCGATGGCCGGCCGGTGCGCGACCGCTTGCTGGGCGGTGCGGTGCGCGCGGCCTATCAGGATTTTCTGGCGCGCGATCGCCATCCCTTGGTCGCGCTATTCCTCGAGGCGCCGCCCGGCCTGGTCGATGTCAACGTGCATCCCGCCAAGGCCGAAGTGCGCTTCCGCGACGCTGGCCTGGTGCGCGGCTTGATCGTCGGCGCCTTGCGTCATGCGCTGGCCGAGGCCGGTCATCGCGCCTCGACCAGTGTTTCGAACGCCGCCTTGGGCGCGATGCGGCCGGTGGGTGGCTTGCCGATGTCACGGCCTTTGGGTCCCGGGAGCAATGGTGGCGGCTCCTATCGTTATGGTGCGGGCTTGCGCGAGGGCGCGGCGGCCTACAACGCGCCGCTCGATGGCGGGTTACCCGATGGTGGCGGGCTGTCCGATCCATCGGCGCGGTCGATGCCCGACGGCGCCAGCGCCGATCCACGGTTTCCGTTGGGCGCGGCGCGGGCGCAGGTGCATGAGACTTACATCCTGGCGCAGACCGGCGATGGCATTGTCATCGTCGATCAGCACGCCGCGCATGAACGCCTGGTCTATGAGCGCATGAAAGCGGCGTTGGCTGACTCAGGCGTCAAGCGCCAGATCCTGCTGCTGCCCGAAGTGGTCGAGTTGGGCGAGGACGCGGTGGCCCGTTTGGTGCCGCGCTTGGGCGAGTTGGCCGAATTGGGCTTGATCGCCGAGCCGTTTGGCCTGGGGGCGGTGGTGGTGCGCGAAGTGCCGGCCTTGCTGGGCGAGATCGATATCGGCGGGCTGGTGCGCGATTTGGCCGACGATCTGGCCGAATTCGACCAGCATCTATCGTTGAAAGAAAAACTCGAAGACGTGTGCTCGACCATGGCCTGCCATGGCAGCGTGCGGGCTGGTCGTCGCCTGACCAGCGACGAGATGAACGCGCTGCTGCGGCAGATGGAAGTCACGCCGCATTCGGGCCAGTGCAATCACGGCCGCCCGACTTACGTCGAGCTCAAGCTGGCCGATATCGAGCGCCTGTTCGGCCGGCGCTAGAGTGCGGTCGCAATCGGAGGATGTCCTCCGAATGCGTGAATCGCACTCTGATGTTAAAAGTCGCTAACCCTTACGCGCCGTCAGCGTGCGCCCGTCGCTGGCCTCGATAATCAAGCTGCCGTCGTCGGCGAATTCGTGCCGCACCGCATCGCGCAGGATCGCCAGCAGCGCATTTTCCTGTTCCATCAGCGGCGCAGCGCAGGCGCGCTTGGTCGAGACCAGTTCGCCGAAGCTCAAGCCCTCGCCGCTTAGCTTGTAATCGCCACCATAGGAATTGCACGACGCATGACCCGCCACCCGCCCGGTGGTCTCGAACACCATGGACGGCTTGGCATCGGTGGTTACCACGTCCTTGCCGTCGATCGACACGACGAGCCAGCGCGCATGCTGCAACAGGGCGGCGGGATCGCCGCCGCAGCCGTGCAGGACGCGCTCGCCCAGGGTCACGGTCACGCTGTCGGGGAAGCTTAGGCCGCTCATATCGTCGCGGCATAGCCGGTTGAGCACCTCGATATCGAGGCGCTGGCCGCTGGCGCGCGTGGCATAGCTGTAGCCGCCGGCGACTTTATGCTGCGCCGGTACGATGGCCTCGACCTTGGAGGCGCCGTAGTCGTTTTCCAGCACCATGGTCTTGCCGCCGACGGTCAGGATCCAGCCGGGTTCGTTGCCGCGCGCTACGTAATTCTCGGCGGCCGTTTGCGCCACAGCCGAGCCCGTGGCTGCCAATACCGCGGCGATCGTCAAATACTGTAAAGCTTTCATGTCATCTCCCTGCTGCAGGGCTGATTCAGCCCAGCGAAGACGGCGAAAGCAGGGCAGCGTCATTCGCCGTGCTGCAGCAACACGATTTTCGCAGCGCCGTATTTGCGTTGGTCGAGCGCGCTGAAGCCGTCCGGCGGCGCCACGTCTTCGGTGGCGGCGACTTCACAGCAAATCAGCGCCTCTGGTGCGATCCAACCCTGTTTTTTCAACGCCGTCAGCGCGATCGGGATGATGCCGCTGCGATAGGGTGGATCGAGGAAGATCAACGAACAGGCCTGCCGCGCGGGCGGCGGCCGCGTGGCGTCGCTGCGCACCAGCGCCGCATTGGGCTGCTCCTTCATGGCGCGCAGGTTTTCGGCGATCGCTTCCATCGCGGCGGCTTGCGTGTCCATGAAGGTAACGAAGGCAGCACCACGCGACAGCGCCTCCAGCCCCAGCGCGCCGGTGCCGGCAAAAGCGTCGAGCACGCGCGCGCCCGAAATCGGCGAGCCGCCATTGGGGCCCAAGCCGGAATGCATCAGAATGTTGAACAGCGATTCGCGCGTCCGCGACGAGGTCGGTCGCACCTCGCGCCCCTCCGGCGCGATCAAGGCGCGGCCGCGATGCTTACCGGCGATGATGCGCATGGAAGCGCTTGGGCCGTTCAGGTTTGCCGGGTTCATCGCCATGGTCGTCGGCGCGGCGGGGTTTGCGGCCGGCCTTCTTATGCGGCGCCACCGGCTTGTGCTTGGCCTTGGCCCAGCCCTTGCCCGGCGCGTGCGGGCCCAGCGCCTCGGCGCCGCCCATCAAGGACAGCAGCGCCTTGCCCGGCACTTCGACCACGTCGTTGGGCTCGATGTCGCCCAGGCTGAGCGGGCCGTAGCCGATGCGTATTAAACGACTCACCGGCAGACCGAGATGTTCCATGACGTGGCGGATCTCGCGGTTCTTGCCTTCCTGCAACGTCACCGACAGCCAGGCATTGGTGCGCT
>JBBSNV010000050.1:0-8734 GCA_038260375.1 Reyranellales bacterium | reverse complement strand
GGCAAGATTGCGCTCGAGGGCGTGTCAGCCAAGGAGTTCTTCGCCCTGCTGTGGCAGAACACCTTGGAGGGATTTTTCAGCGATCCGATCTATGGCGGCACTCGCGACATGGTGGGCTGGAAACTGGTCGGCTTTCCCGGCGCGCGTTACGACTACAGGTCTTATGTCGGCGGTAAGGAACGCATCACTCTGGCGCCGGTCGGGCTCAAAGGTCGACCGGGCTGGAACCCGCACGGCTGAAGGGAAAAATCATGGCAACCAAACTTCCCTCGGTCGATGTCGTGCTGGTGGGCTTCGGTTGGACCGGCGCGATACTGGGCCAAGAACTGACCGACGCCGGCCTGCAAGTGCTGGCGCTCGAGCGCGGCCAATGGCGCGACACGCCGACCGACTTCGCCACGACCTTCGCCCAGGACGAGTTGCGCTATTACTGGCGGCGCGAATTGTTCCAGGAGCCGGCACGCGAGACGGTTACCTTTCGCAACGACCGCGATCAGAAAGCGTTGCCGATGCGCCATCTCGGCTCGTTCCTGCCCGGCACCGGCGTGGGCGGTGCCGGCATCCATTGGAACGGCCAGACTTGGCGCTTCCTGCCGTCCGATTTCAAGGCGCGCAGCCACAACGAACAACGTTATGGCAAGCTGCAAGAGGATATGACGGTGCAGGATTGGGGCGTCAGCTACGACGAACTCGAACCGCATTACGACAAGTTCGAGTACCTGTGCGGCATCGGTGGCCAGGCCGGCAACCTGAAGGGTGCCAAGCAAGCAGGAGGCAACCCGTTCGAAGGGGCGCGCAGCCGCGACTATCCCAACCCGCCAATGAACATGACCCATGCGCCGCAGCTCTTCGCCAAGGCGGCGAGCGAACTGGGCTATCACCCATTCCCCGCGCCTTCGGCCAACATGTCGCGTGCCTACACCAATCCACTGGGTGCGCAATTGGGCGCCTGCAGCTATTGCGGCTTCTGCGAGAAATTCGGCTGCGGCAACTATTCCAAAGCCAGCCCGCAGACCACCGTGCTGCCAATCTTGATGCGCAAGAAGAACTTCGCGCTGCGCACCGGCTGTGAGGTGCTCAAGGTACTGCTCGATTCCACCGGCAAGCGCGCCACCGGCGTTATCTATGTCGACGATCAGGGCCGCGAATGGGAGCAGCCGGCCGAGATCGTGGTGATGTCGGCCTATATCCTGCACAACGTACGGCTGATGCTGCTGTCGGGCATCGGTACGCCCTACGACCCCGCTACTGGCACTGGCGTGGTGGGCCGCAACTACGCCTATCAGATCGTTTCTTCGGTCAATACTTTCCTCGACGATTACGTCAATCCGTTCGTTGGCGCCGGCGCGCTGGGCATGGCGATCGACGATTTCAACGGCGACAATGTCGATCACTCGGGGTTGGGTTTCATCGGCGGCGGTTATCTTGCTCTGTGGACCACCAACGGCCGACCGATCGAGCACAATCCCACGCCCGAGGGCACTCCGGCCTGGGGCAGTAAATGGAAACGCGCCGTGGCGGAGAACTACCTGAAGGCGGCCACCATCAGCACCCATGGCGCGGTGATGAGCCATCGTAGCAACTACCTCGATCTCGATCCCACCTATCGCGACGTGCACGGCCAGCCGCTGATGCGCATGACCTTCGACTATACCGACAACGAGCATCGCATGTCGGACTACCTGACCGACCGCGCCGCCGATATCGGCAAGGCGATGAAGCCGCGTTCGATCAAGATCAATAAGCGCAAGGGCGCCTATTCCATCGTGCCTTACCAGACCACGCACAATACCGGCGGCACGGCGATGGGCGACAATCCTAAGACCAGCGTGGTCAATCGCTATTTGCAAAGCTGGGACGTTTCCAATCTGTTCGTCATGGGCGCCGGCGCTTTTCCGCAGAATCCCGGCTACAACCCGACCGGCACGGTGGGCGCGCTGACCTATTTTGCCGCCGACGCCATCATCAACAAGTACCTGAAGAGCCCAGGTCCACTGGTGCAGGCGTGATAAGAGCGCTCGCTACTTTCGCTGTCATCGCCGTCGCAGCGTTGGGCTGGCACTACGGCGCCACTGCCAAGGAAAGCTCGTTCTCGCAGATCGAGCGCGGCCGCTATCTGGCCACGGCCGGCGATTGCGTCAGCTGCCATACCGTAAAAGGCGGCAAGCCCTTCGCCGGCGGGCGCGCCATCGAGACGCCCTTCGGCATCATCTATTCCGCCAACATCACGCCCGACCGCGAGACCGGCATCGGCGCGTGGGACGACGCAGATTTCTATCGCGCCATGCATAGCGGCGTCGATCCGCATGGTCGGAATCTCTATCCCGCCTTCCCTTATCCCTATTTCACCCATGTCACGCGCGAGGACGTCCAGGCGATCCGCGCCTATCTCGAAACGCTCGATCCCGTGCGCAATGCGCCGCCGCGTAACGCTTTGCCCTGGCCACTGAGCTGGCGCTTCCTGTTAAACGGCTGGAATCTGCTTAATTTCAACAAGGACACGTTCAAGCCCGACCCCAGCAAATCGGCACAATGGAATCGCGGGGCCTATCTGGTCGAAGGGCTGGGCCATTGCGGCGCCTGCCATACGCCCAAAGACTGGATGGGCGGCGACGTGACCAGCCGCGCACTTCAGGGCGGCGCGGTACAGGATTGGTTCGCACCCGCCTTGACCGGCAAGCCGCGCATGGGGCTGCAGCCCTGGAGCGAAGACGACATTGTCGCCTTCCTCAAGACTGGTCGCAACGACCGCACCGCCGCTTACGGACCGATGGCCGAGGTGGTGAAAAACTCCACCGCCCATCTCGACGACGGCGATTTGCATGCAATGGCCGCGTATCTGAAGAGTCTGGCGGCAAAAGCCAACGACAGCAGCCATTCCGCGCCCGACGACAAGATCATGACGGCCGGTCGGGATATCTACGCCGCCAATTGCTCGGCTTGCCACGGCCAAAGCGGCCAGGGCACGCCGCAATTCTTTCCCAGCCTCAAGGGCAGCGCAATCGTGCAATCCACCGATCCGACCACGGTGCTGCACGCCATCCTCAAAGGCGTGCACTCCGTGCCGACCGACCGGCATCCCAGTGCGCTGTCGATGCCGGCGTTCGACTGGAAACTGTCGAATGCCGAAATCGCCACGGTGGCGACGTTCATTCGCAACAGTTGGGGCAATACGGCACCCGCCGTGTCGGCCGGCGCCGTGAAGGACCTGCGCCGCGCGCTGCACGCCAAGCGCATCGAGTAGTCGGTGATGCGGGAGGGGCAGAAGCCTTGCAATCCCGCGCCAACCGATTGGGGAAGACGGTAAGAACATGCCGCAGATCTTTACGGCTTCGGCTGATACCCGGCTGCGTGCAGGCTTTCTGCTGGTGCTATTGGGTGCGTTCGTGGTCGTGCTGTCGGTCGGTGGTCTCACGGATTCAAGCTATGCCACGCGCATCGGATGGGTGCGCGACCAGCCGGTGCCATTCAGCCATGCGCATCACGCTGGCGATCTGGGCATCGACTGCCGCTATTGCCACACCACGGTCGAGACATCGCGCCATGCCGGCCTGCCGGCGACCGAAGTATGCATGACCTGTCATTCGCAAATTTGGACCGGTGCGCCGATGTTGGCGCCGGTCAGGCAAAGCCTGGCGACCAATGCGCCGCTGCAATGGCAGCGCGTGTCGCGACTGCCCGACTATGTCTATTTCAACCATTCCATCCATGTCGCGCGCGGCGTGCCGTGCGAAACCTGTCACGGCCGCGTCGACCAGATGCCGCTGATGAAACAAACCCGGCCATTCGAAATGCAATGGTGTCTTTCTTGCCATCGCGACCCCGGCCCGCAACTGCGTCCACCCGATCAGGTCACGCGCATGGATTGGTCGGACTGGCTGAACCATCCCGAGCAACACAAGGCTTATGGCGAGCAGATGATCAAGGCCTATGGCATCGAACCGTCCAAACTCGACGACTGCAGCATTTGTCACCGGTAGCACCATGAACGAAAATGGCACCCGTATCGCAGCTTCCGTTCGAGCCAAATTGAATGGCACGAGCGGCCGCGTCTTTTGGCGCAGCCTCGACGAGCTGGCGCAGAGCGACGAATTCCACGCCTATCTCGAGAACGAATTCCCTTCCTTGGCACGAGCGCCTGCGTCGACATCGTCGCTCGACCGTCGCGCGCTGCTTAAAGGCATGGCGGCGTCGGTGGTGTTGGCCGGACTGACCGGCTGCAAATGGGACAGCGACGAGAAGGCGCTGCCCTACGTCAAGACGCCCGAATTCGTCGTGCCGGGCAACGCCAAATACTATGCCAGCGCCGTCACCTTGGGCGGCTATGCCATGCCGCTGCTGGGCAAGACCGAGTCCGGGCGGCCGATCAAACTGGAAGGCAATCCTGACCATCCCGCCACACAGGGCGCTAGCGACCCCTTTCTGCAGGCAGCGTTGCTGGGGCTATACGATCCCGACCGTAGCCAGGCGCCGCTTTATCGCGGCAAGCCATCATCGTGGCAGGCAGCGGACGATGCGCTGAGCCAGGAGCGCACGGCGATGGATGCAAACCAAGGCGACGGGTTTCGCCTGCTGACCGGCGCCGTGACCTCGCCCACCTTGCTGCGCCAGATCGCCGACATGACGGCACGCTGGCCCAAGGCGCGCTGGCACGTATTGGAGCCGATCAATCAGGACCGCCGCTTGCAAGCGACGCAGTTGGTGTACGGCCGTTCGCTCGACCGCCATCTGCAGCTCGATCAGGCACAAATCGTCATCAGCCTGGACGACGATGTGCTGGGGCCGGGTCCGCATCAGATGGTTCATGCCAAGGCCTGGTCGAAACAACGCCAGGCGTTTCGCAGCGGTCACGGCGAATGCCGCCTGTTCGTGGCCGAGCCCGCCTTATCGCTGACCGGTGCGCGTTCTGAAAATCGCCTGATCGTTGCGCCGGCACGCATCGGCCTATTGATACGCGCTCTGGCGCAGGCACTGGATATCGGGACCGGCAGCGTCGATCTGTCGGCGCGCGAGCAGCAATGGCTGAAGGCCGTTCTGGCGGCGCTCGACGGCCATCACGCGCAAACTCTGGTAACGGCGGGCAGCCACCAAGCGCCGGAAATCCAGGCGCTGGCCTTGGCGATCAATGATCGGCTGGGCAGCCGGGCGCTACGCTTTAGCGAACCGGTGATCGCAGCACCGCCCGATGGCAGCCAGTCGATCGCGGTACTGACGCAGGACATGGCGGCGGGCAATGTCTCCACTCTGTTGATGGTGGACGTCAACCCGCTTTACGCCACCGCGGCCGACCTTGGGCTGCGCGAGGCGTTCGAAAAGGTCGCGCTGCGCATCCACGCCGGGTTGCATTTCGACGAGTCCGCCGCCGACAGTCACTGGCACTTATCATTGCAGCACGAGTTGGAGACCTGGAGCGATGCGCGCGCGATCGACGGCACGGTCAGCATCGTCCAACCGCTGGTCCGGCCGTTCTATAGCGTCCGTTCGCAACACGAAATCCTGGCGCGGCTGTTGGGCGGCAGCGACGAGGCGCGTAACATCGTCCAGGCGACCTGGCTGGAAAGCTGGGGCAACGATTTTGCGGCGCGTTGGAGCGACAGTCTGGTACGCGGCTTCGTGGCCGACAGCGCCGCGCAGGCCGTCACCACCGGACCGATCACCGCCACCATCGATATAAAGCCGCAGGGCAATAGCAGTATCACCGCGCTCATCCAACCCGATGCCGCGTTGTGGGACGGCCGCTTCGCCAACAATGCCTGGCTGCAGGAATTGCCGCGGCCGCTGAACAAGATCACGTGGGGCAATGTTGCCTCGCTCAGCCCACAACTGGCCAAGACGCGCGGCATCAAGAACGGCGACGAATTGCGCATCGATGCGGGCGGCCGTTCGCTCGTGGCGCCGGCCTGGATCATGCCGGGCCAGCATGCCGACACCATCGTGCTAACTCTCGGGTATGGCCGGGAACACGGCGGGCATATAGCGCAAGGCGTGGGTTACAACGCTTTTGCCATCCAGAGCGCCGCCGAACCGTGGCGGCTCGACGATGTGAAGCTAACCCTAACCGGCAACCGCCAGACCATCGCCACTACGCAATTGCATCAGGCGATGGACGGCTTCGACTTCGTGCGTTCGGTTGCGACACCGGACGGCGACGTAAAGCGGGCGCCGGCTGCCAAGAGCTTCTACCCGCAGCGCCAATGGGACAGCCCGTCCTGGGGCATGTCGATCGATCTGGATAGCTGCATCGGCTGCAACGCCTGCGTCATAGCCTGCATGGCTGAGAACAACGTGCCGGTGGTCGGCAAAGACCTGGTGGCACAGGGCCGCGAGATGCATTGGCTGCGCATCGATCATTATTACGAGGGCGATGCGGCCGACCCGAAATCGCACTTCCAACCGGTGCCGTGCATGCATTGCGAAGAAGCGCCGTGCGAGATGGGTTGCCCGGTCAACGCTACCGTACATAGCAAGGACGGGTTGAACTTGCAGGTCTATAACCGCTGCATCGGCACGCGTACCTGCTCGTCCTACTGTCCCTATAAAGTGCGCCGGTTCAATTGGTATGACTACACCGGCGACGATCCCGAAGCGATGCGTGCCATGCGCAACCCCGACGTCACCGTGCGCAGCCGCGGGGTGATGGAAAAATGCACCTATTGCGTTCAGCGCATTAGCGCTGCACGCATCGCCGCCAAAATCGACAATCGCCCGATCCGCGACGGCGAGGTCGTCACCGCCTGCCAACAGGCTTGCCCGACGCAGGCCATTGTGTTCGGCGATATCGTCGACGGCACTACGGCGGTGGCCCAGCAAAAGGCCAGCCGGCGCAGCTATACCTTACTGGAAGAGGCCAACACCCGGCCGCGCACCACCTATCTCGCCAAGGTCGAAGCCAAGCGCGACGGCGAAGGCGGTGGCGAAGGCGGTAGCGGATGAGCGATTCGGTTCTTCCCGCCGGGCCACGTGGACGCACGGTCGACAAGATCACGCGCATTCCGCTCGACTTCCCCAAGCCCGGCGCCTGGTGGCTGCTGTTTAGCTTCGCGTCGTTGCTGCTGCTGTGCTTCGTGATCTCGGCCGCGGTGCTGTTCTGGTATGGCGTCGGCGTGTGGGGCAACAACATCCCGGTCAATTGGGGCATCGCCATCTCCAATTACATCTGGTTCCTCGGCATCGGTCATGCCGGCACCTTGATCTCGGCCATGCTGCTGCTGCTCAACGCGCATTGGCGCAACTCGCTCAATCGCTTCGCCGAAGCCATGACTTTGTTCGCGGTGGTGTGCGCCGGGCTTTATCCGATTTTGCATCTGGGCCGGCCGTGGCTGTTCTACTGGATGGCGCCCTATCCCAACACCATGACCTTATGGCCGCAGTTCAAGAGCCCCTTGAGTTGGGATTTCTTCGCGGTCCTTACCTATCTCACCGTGTCGGTGCTGTTCTGGTATATCGGCATCCTGCCCGACCTGGCGACGGTGCGCGATCGCGCCAGGAAGCGGCGTTACCAGGTATTCTTCGGCCTGGTGGCGCTGGGCTGGCGCGGCTCGGCGCGGCATTGGACGCGCTGGCGCCAGAGCTATCGCCTGGTGGCGGCGATCGCCGTGCCGCTGGTAATCTCGGTGCATTCGGAGATCTCGCTGCTGTTTGCCGCGGGCCCGATTCCGGGCTGGAATTCGACCGTGTTCCCGCCCTACTTCGTTATGGGCGCGGCGTTCTCGGGCTTCGCCATCGTGTCGATGATTGCGGTCGTGATGCGCCACGCGCTGGGATTGACGGCGCTGGTCAGCGAACGCCATCTCGACCTGCTGGGAAAATTACTGTTAGCCACCGGCCTGATGACCGGCTTCGGCTACTGCGCCGAAGTGTTCGACACGCTGTATGGCGGCGAACACCAGGAGGTCGCCACCTTGTTCGACCGGCTGGGCGGCATTTATGCCTGGAGCTATTGGGGCGCGGTGATCGGCAATTTCGTGCCACTGCAACTGTTGTGGTGGCGGCGCCTGCGCACCAATCCCTGGATCCTATTCGCCATCGGCCTGTCGGTGGCGATCGGCATGTGGTTCGAGCGCTTCATGCTGCTGGTCACCACCTTGTATCGCGACTATCTGGTCTCATCGTTCGGCGACTATCAGGTCAGCTTTTGGGAGTGGTCGCTGTTTGCCGGCATGCTGGGCGTGTTCCTGGTGCCGTTTCTGCTGTTCGTGCGCTTCCTGCCGGTGATCTCCGCCTTCGAAGTCAAGGAAGCGGCGTTCGAGGAAAAGCAGGGCGACCATGCGTGAGCCCAGCGCCGACACCGCCCTATTCGGCCTGCTGGCCGAATTCGCCACGCCGGACGCGTTGCTCGACGCCGTAAAGCGTGCGCACCAGGCGGGCTTCCGCCGGCTCGACGCTTACTCGCCCTTTCCAATAGACGGGTTAAGCGAGGCGATGGACTTCCACGAACAACACGTGCCGTGGCTGACCTTGGCCGGCGGTGTGTTCGGCGCCGCCTTGGGCTATGGCATGCAGGTTTTCACCAACCGCGATTTCCCGATCGATATCGGCGGCCGGCCGCTGATCGCGCCGCCGGCCTTCATGCTGATCACCTTCGAGTTGATGGTGCTGTTTGCCGTGCTGTTCTCGATCTTGGGCATGCTGCTGCTCAATCGCCTGCCGCGGTTGCATCATCCGCTGTTCGACATCGACAACTTCCACCTCGCCAGCCGCGACAAATATTTCCTGGTGATCTTCGGCGACGACG
>JBBSNV010000049.1:0-8736 GCA_038260375.1 Reyranellales bacterium | reverse complement strand
GAGAAGGATCCGGCCAACGCCGCCATCCTGGTGACCGATCGCGGCGGCTATCGCCTGCAACCCTAGAGCACATCACCTTTGGCGGAATCGCTGGATTCCGTCAGAGGTGTGAATTTGCTCTATATTTAGAGCTAACGCGCCGCGCCGCCGCAGCTTCTGGAGGTGCTTATGTCAATGCTCCCCATTCTGACCGACGAGCAAATGCCGGCCGCCTCGCGCGCGGTGATCGACGAGATCCGCGCCGTCCGCAAAACCGATTTCGTCAATAATTTCTGGCGCGTGCTGGCGCACGACCCGGCGCTGCTCAAACGCACCTGGGACGATATCAAGCAAGTGATGGGCCCGGGCACGATCGATCCCTTGGTCAAGGAGATGATCTATGTCGCGGTCTCGGTGGCCAACAACTGCGAGTATTGCATTCGCTCGCATACGGCGGCGGCGCGCAGCAAAGGCCTGAGCGACGCGCAGTTCACCGAGTTGATGGCGATCGTCGCCATGGCCAGCACCACCAACCGCCTGGCCATCGGGCTACAGGTGCCGGTGGACGACGCCTTCATGCCCAAGGCGTGATCCGCTGAACGGTCATTTACAGCGGGCCAAAAGCGCGGGACAATTTCGATCTAAGCCGGCGCCCGAAGGCGGCGCGGAGGGAATATGACCAAGCGTCCGATCTCGGCCGATTCGCACATCACCGAGCCGCCCGATTGCTACACCAAGTTCATCGACCCGGCCTGGCGGACGCGTGCGCCACATGTGGTGCGCGATGCCAATGGCTCGGACATCTACGTGGTCGAGGGGCTGACAACGAAGATCGCCATGGGTTTGATCGCTGCCGCTGGCAAGCCGGCGGAAGAACTGACTATGGGCGGCGCCACTTACGAGACCATGCATCGCGGCGGATGGGACGCCAAAGCGCGGCTGGCCGATCAGGATCGCGACGGCGTCGCTGCCGAACTGGTCTATGCGTCGGTGGGCATGCTGCTGTGCGGCCATCCCGATCTCGATTACAAGAACGCCTGCTTCCATGCCTATAACCGCTGGCTGCAGGGCTTCTGCGCCGATGCGCCGACCCGCGTGTTCGGCCTGGGCCAGACCGCGTTGCGCACGCCGGAAGAAAGCATCAAGGATTTCGAGCGCATCAAGGCGATGGGCTTTGTCGGCGTGATGATGCCGGGCAATCCGGGCATCGCCGATTTCGACGATCCGATGTGGGATCCGCTCTGGGAAGCGGCCGTAGCCCTGGAGCTGCCGGTGTCGTTTCATATTCTGACGTCGAAGGAAGATCAGCAGAAGGCGCGAGGCCCCCGCATCAATGGCTTCCAGGGCATCATCCGCGGTTGCCAGGACATCATCGGCACGTTCATTTATGGCGGCGTGTTCATGCGCCATCCCAAACTGAAGCTGGTCTGCGTCGAAGCCGATGCCGGCTGGGTGCCGCATTACATGTACCGGATGGATCATGCCTATAAACGGCATCGCCACTGGATGAAGGGCAAGGAGCTGGCGCAACTGCCCAGCTACTATTTCCGCGAGAATGTTTACCTGACCTTCCAGGACGACCACACCGCGTTCCAGATGCGTCATCTAATGAACGTGGAAAGATTGATGTGGGCGTCGGACTTCCCGCATTCGGATTCGACCTGGCCCAATTCACGCCAGGTGCTGGCCGAACAAGCCGCCGACCTGACGTCGTTCGAGCGCGACCGCATCGTGCACGACAATGTGCGCGAGCTTTATCGGCTGCCGGTTCAATAAGCTATTGAGCCGGCGATATCGGACCGCGTTGGGTGCGGCGCGCAACCCGGTTGGCAGGGCACCGTCGGCCATGCTATTTTCCAGAAAATGAACAAGCCGTCATGAATTGTCGCGGCGCTGCCCGGACGCAGCGTCGCGGCTTTTATCGCAGGCGGCGTGTAGCGTAACGACTTAGCATTCGGCCCTTGTGAGGGGCCGGCCTAAACGGTCAAAATCGCTGTAGCCAGCAGGGAGCTCGCCCATGTCCTCGACACGTCTTTATCAACTGCCGGTCGAAACCACTCAGTGGAAATTCGACGGCAAGACCGAGATCGCCTTCACCTGGGAATACGAGGACGGCAATCCCGAACTGCTCGACCTGTACGAGAAGGGCAAGAAGCAGCAGTGGAACACCACCACGCGCATCGACTGGTCGCAGGAGGTGCAAGAAGAAAATCCGATGGGCATGCCGGACGAGACCATTCCCATCTACGGCACCGACATCTGGAACAAGATGACGGAGAAGGAAAAGATCTGGCTGCGCCGCAACCTGCAGGCGCACACCTTGTCGCAGTTCATGCATGGCGAGCAGGGCGCGCTGATTGCCACCGCCAAGATCGTCAACACCGTGCCGGATACCAATTCGAAATTCTATGCCGCGACCCAGGTGATCGACGAGGCCCGCCACGTCGAGAGCTACAAGCGCTTGCTGCACGAGAAGTTCAACATCGCCTATCCGATCACCGAGAGCTTGAAGAACCTGCTCGAGCAAACCTTGAGCGACAGCCGCTGGGACATGACCTATCTCGGCATGCAAATCCTGATCGAAGGCTTGGCCTTGGCGGCGTTCCAGCGCATCCGCGACCAGTCGAAGAACAATTTGTGCGCTTCGGTCAATGCTTACGTCATGCAGGACGAAGCGCGCCACGTGGCGTTCGGCCGGTTGAGCTTGCGCGATTACTATCCGCAACTGTCGGATAAGGAGCGCGACGAGCGCGAGGAGTTCGTGGTCGAGGCGCTGTACTTCATGCGCGACCGTTTCAACCAGGCCGAAGTGTGGATGCGCTCGGGCCTGCCGATGGACAAGCTGGTCGAGATGGCGGCCAACTCCGACGCCATGAAGCAGTTCCGCCAGCGCCTGTTCAGCCGCATCGTGCCGACGGTCAAGGATATCGGCCTGATGGGACCGCGCGTGAAAAAGGCGTTCGAGGATATGGGCGTCATGCAATTCACCGAGATCGACGCCAAGAAGATGCTGGAAAACGACCAGCGTGTAGCCGACGATTTCGACGCCAAGCAATTCGTGGCGCAGCAGACCGCCGCCGAATAAGGCTATAGCTTTACAAAATCAAAAGGGCGGCCCCGTTTAGCGACACCGGGCCGCCCTTTTCGTTTGTTCTTACTGCTGGAGACCTATTGCTGGAAGATCGGCGTGCCGGGCGGCGGCTTGCGGTTGCGGTCCTCGAACTGGGCCCATTGCTCGGCCCGCACGCGGGCGACCAGTTCGAATTTGCCGTCGCCCAACGGACGCACGATCATCGCTTCGGTCTCGCGCAAAAACTCGTCGCCCAACATACCGCCGCCGCCACCATGACCCAGCAGGATGCGGTTGGTGCCGGCAGGCGGCTTGTCGGCGAACAAGGCGCGCAGCGTGGGCGAATCTTTTTTACCGTCGCGTAATGCATCGTCGATCGTGACCTTGCCGAAGGCGATGCGCGCGGTGTCGACGCAGCGGCAATAGGGGCTGGACAGCACGTCGCCGACGGGAATGCCGAGATTGCGGAAACCTTCACCGACTTGAAACGCCTGATAGCGACCGATCGAGTTCAAATTGCGCTGCTTGGAGCAGTCGGCGAAGTCCTCGACCTTGGGCTCGCGATAATCCGCCGTCGAGCCATGGCGGAAGAAGATCACGTAGCCGCCTTCTCTCAGCATGGCGACCAACTCGGGCGCTTGCGGCGAGGCGATCTTGGTGTTGAACGAAGGTTGTTCCTGCGCCAGCGCCGCACCGGCAAACAGCAGCGTAGCGATAAGCGCCAAGGCGATCGATCTTTTCATGCGAATCCCCCGCGAGGTGCGGGGAGTTTAGGGCGGTTAATGCTCGCGCGTGTTCACGTCAGCGCGAGCCAGCGTCTGGTGTCGACAGCCTTACTTCGCAGCGATGGTAGAAATATTTCGCGCCCGGTTTGCGCGGCATATCGGCGACCGGCACCAGGATGGCGCTGAAATCGTCGCCGATACAGGATTTCACGAAACGCTGCACCGCTTCAGCATCGATTGGTGGATTGCCATCGGCTGGCACGTAACGGATTTCCACCACGCCATAATCGGTTTGCACGAACTGCACCTGCTTGAGCGGCATCAACCCTTGCAACGTGCGGGCAACAAGAAAAGGGAAGAAGCGCGTGCCATCGCGGCGGATGAAGGTTTCGGTTTCGCGCCCCAACACGCGCACCAGGCTGGGAAACGGCCGGCCGCACGGCGCTTCTGTGGGACCCAGTTCGGCGAAGTCGCCCAAATCGTAGCGCAGCAACGGCATGGCGTAGTTGCTATAGGAGGTGACCAGCACGCGGCCGATCTGGCCCGGTCGGCACGCCGTCAAATCTTCGCGCACCACTTCGACCAGCCGCGCCTCGCTGCTGATATGCATCAGCCGGCAATCGGGGCATTCAACGGCTATCTCGCCGCATTCATTCGAACCATAGCTGTCGTAAATCTCGGCGCCGAAAGATTGGCGACACAGCGCGCGACAGTTCGGCGCCACCGGCCCGCCAATGGTCATGATCTTGCCAAAGCTCAGGCCCAGACCGCGGCGCAGATTGCCCTCGGCCAGCACTTCGGCTTGCGACGGTCGCGTCATCAGGTAATACGGGCGATGCCGCAGGAGCCAGTCGAGCTGCGCGTCGGGAGACTCGGCGAGCTGTAGCGCCAGATTGCGCCCGGGCGGCTCGCCGTTGCGCCAACCCAGTAGGCCGCCTTCGACCAGGCTGGGCCACTCAGGGGGAAAGAACTGGATCGACGCCATGCTGCGTCCGCTTTCCAGCCGCCACCAGTCGAAGCTGCGTTCGGTCAGCGCCGCGTTGGTCACGTCGTCGATCGCGCTGTTGCGAAAGCGCATCGGCGCGCCAGTCGAACCAGAGGTGAAGCCGTCGGCGCTGGCGCCGGCATAGGCCGGCACCGCATCGGGCTGCAGTTGGGTGAATTTTTCCATGATGGCGGCGCGCGTCAGCATCGGCACGCGTGACCAGGCCGCGACGTCGAAATCATCGCGCGCAAAGAGCGGCGCCAGGCGCTTACGCCAATAGGGAACGTGCTTCCAGGCAAACTGGGCGATACCGCTCAATTGCGTGCGGCTGTAATCGGCCAGGGCCGCGGCGCTCATGGCTTCGGTGCGCGCCAACTCGGTGCGATAGCGCCGCTTCTGCTCGATATCGAGATCGGCGAGCGTGGCCATCGTATTAGGTGCTGCGGCCGCGCTCGAGCAGCCGCGCCACGTCGGCCAGCGATTGGATGGCCAGCGCATCGTCGGGCGCCAGCTCGGCGCCCAGCTTTTCTTCCAGCGCCAGGATCAGGCGCAGATGGGCCACGCTGGTCCAGGGCTCGAAGTTTTCCATCGCGACGTTGTCAGCCATGGCGCCGGCATCGATCTCAAGCGCTTCGGCCAGCAAGTGGCGTGCAGCGTCGCTCATGCTTGCTCCTTGGTACGACGCGCGTGCCATTCCGGTTTGAGGATGCTGAACACGACGAAATCGAGCCGCTTGCTGCGATCGTAAACATATTCGTTATGGCCGCGCAGCACGCCTTCGAGGCGGAAGCCCTGTTTGCGATAATTGGCGATGGCAGCAAAGTTGCGGGCCTGGGGCATGCCCCAGATTTTTTCCAGTTTCAGACGATCGAACAGGAAATCGATGATGGCGCCGCGCGCCTCAAGCACGACGTCGCGGCCCCACCAATCGCGATTGCCGATCACCACCGAGACTTCCGCAAGCTTATGCGCCTTGTCGATGCGCACTTGGAAGAAGCCGATCAAGATATTGTCCGGTTTCACGAACACGCCGAACTGGAAGTTCGAGGAATTGTCGTAGGATTTCAGCCGCCGAATCTCCTCGTCACGCGTCTTGGCCATTGGCTGGGTGTTGAGGTTGCGCATCAACTCCGGGTCGGCGATCCATTTCATGTAGTTGTCGGTGGCATCGTTCGGCCCCATCGAGCGCACGATGAAGCGTTCGGTCTCGAGCCGCGCCGGCATGCCGGTGATCCAGGGCTGGCGTTTCATGCCGGTTTGCCGGAGTTGGCTTGGGCCAGGCAGTGGCGCATGACCTCGTCGCGTTTGATCTTGCCGCGATCGGTCTTGGGAATGTCGCTTACCGTGAACCAGCGCTCCGGCACGGCAGCGGCATGCAGGCGCGAGCGGCACCATTGGCGCAAGGCGTCGATATCGAGCGACTGACCCGGCAAAGCGCACACCGCCACGCCGATTTTCTCGCCCAGAATGTCGTCGGCGATGCCAAAGCAGCAGGCCTCGGCCACTTCGGGATGGCGTTCCAACAGCATGTCGATTTCCGCCGGTTGCACTTTCATGCCGGCTCGATTGATCTCATCCTTGCGTCGGCCGCGCAAGCGCACGATGCCCTGGTCGTCGATGATCCCGCTATCGCCGGTCAGATACCAACCGTCGCGCATCGCCGCGGCCGTGAGATCGGGCCGCTGCCAATAGCCCTGCATCAAGGACGGCGTGCGCACGGCGATTTCGCCTTCGCCTCTGGCGTGGCGATGGCCGTCGCCATCGAACACCGCAATTTCACCACCCCACATCGTGCCGACCATGCCGTCTTCGATCGGCAGCAAGCGCGGATCGGCGCCGGCGATCCAATTGGCGGTTTCGGTGATGCCATACATATTCACCACCGCATCGATGCCGGACCATTTCCGAATACGCGTCCATAGCTCGGCGCCCAACGGTGCCGAGCCAACATGCAATCGCTTCAAAGTCGCCTTGCCGGGCGGCTTGCTGGTCTTCAGCGCCACCTTCCACAAAGTCGGCACCGAGGACATGAAAGTGATGGCATGCGCGTCGATCAACGCGCCGGCGTCAAGCGGCACGCGCGATAGGCGATCGCCCATCAGATGCAACGCGCCGCCTGCGGCCAGCGCGGTCAGGCAATTGCCGATCAAGCCATGACCGAAATGCGTCGGCAGGCCGCACAGGGTGTGGGCCAAATCGCCGGCCGGGATGTGTTCGAGGTTGAGCGCAATGCGTGCCGCCAGCGAGCCGAATGTATGCACCACGCCTTTGGGCGCGCCGGTGGTGCCGGAGGTGAACAGGATCAGCGCCGGTCGATCGGCTGGCGTTGTTGTTAAACGCCGTGACCCCTGGTCTCGCGCGTTTTCGGTGAGACGCAGGATCGGCGCGCCGGCAAAGTCGTTGGGCAGATGCTGGTGCTCCGCTGCCAACACGACCGATGGGCGCAAGAAGTCGGCAACTGTTTCAAACTGCGACGACGTCAGTTCGGGTGAGATGCAGGCAGCGCAACCGCCCAAGCTCCACACCGCAAACAAATCGGCAAAGAAATCGGCGCTGCCGCCATGGACGATGAGCGCCGGTCGGGCCGCTTCACCGAGCAACGGTGCCAGGCGCTGCTGGCGGCCGGCGACGCCCGCGCGCAGATCGACGCCGGACAGCGTCTTGCCGGTTGCAATATCCACGAGTAACCCATTGAAAAATCTATCAATCATTAAGATACGGCGTGTTGCCTTAGAGGATTTTCCAGGTGTCTAATTGCAACTAACTCCTTGTTTCCATTCCATTGTCGCATGAATGTGCGGTGCAAATTAGACACAGCCTCAGGCTTTTGCTGAAGTAGCGGTAGAATCCTGCTGCCGCGGCAAGGCTCCGGTCTTAATCTTACGGTTGTAACCGCTCTCGCCGGCATTTGGGGACTCTCATGAACAAAATCTTTCGCACCGCGCTCTTCGCTGGCACCGCCATGGCAGCAATTGCAACCGGCATGCCGCAGGAAGCGGCGGCGCAATCGCAGAACCCAGGGTTCTTTGGCTCCTTGAGCGGCTGGTATTATTTCAACAGCGGTCGCAATCCTGAAACCAACTTCCAGAAAAACCACACGATCCAGGATCCGCTCAATCATCCTAAAGGCGGGCCCGGCGGCAAATTGCATCTCGGCTACCGCTTCATGGGTTCGTTGGACCTGGCGATGGGCGTGCAAGGCACGTGGCTCGGTACGCGCAGGTTGGGCAGCGTCGGCCGCGGCATCGACTCGTTGAAATCAAGCGGCCATTATTGGGCGGTCGATGGCGAACTGGGATACAACACCAATGTTGCCGGATTGGGCGTGCGTCTGTTTGTTGGCCCGCGGTTTGCCCGCTTCAGCCATGACAATAAAATTGGCGGCTTCGTCGACGGCCTGGGCGGAGCGTTTTTCAAGAATATCGACCAGGTTTATACCGGCATCGGTCCGCGCATCGGCACCGATTTCAGCGCCCGTATCGGCAATTCCAATTTCAGCATTTTCGGCGACATGGCAGCCGCGTTGCTGTTCGGCAAGTTAAAACATGAGTTCTCGGTATCGTCGCCGCCTTGCGAGAGCGATTGCAGCGGTTCAGAGAGTAACTCGCGTCGGGTTTGGAATCTCGAAGGTCAACTCGGCTTGGGCTATGAGATATCGCCTGGCATCACCTTTGGGGCCGGCTATCGCGCCGAGTATTGGCGCCATGTTGCCGAGAGTTCAAGTCACGTCAGCCGCGTGATGCACGGCCCGTTCGTGCGCATTGCCTATAATTTCGGCGCGCCGCCGCTGGCGCCGATGGCGGCCATGGTGCCGCCGCCGCCGCCGGCTCCGGCGCCGATGGCGGCCAAGAGCTTCATCGTATTCTTCGACTTCGATCGCTCCAACCTCACGTCGGCCGCTCAGACCACGATCAACGACGCCGTGGCCGCGGCCAAGGCCGGCAACTCGGCGCGCGTCACCCTGACCGGTCATACCG
>JBBSNV010000048.1:0-8926 GCA_038260375.1 Reyranellales bacterium | reverse complement strand
TGCTGATCCTGGACGAGCCGTCCTTGGGCCTGTCGCCGCTGCTGGTCGAGGAGATGTTTGCGCTGATCCAGCGCATCAACGTCGCCGGTTTAGCGATCGTACTGGTCGAGCAGAACGTGATTCAATCTTTGGCCATCGCGCATCGCGCCTATGTCATCGAAAACGGCAAGGTGGCGATCGGCGGCGCGGCTTCCGAGCTGATCAACAATCCAGATTTGCGAAAATCGTATCTCGGCATGTAAGGCCGGGGAGGAAAAACATGAGCCACACCAAGGATTTACGCCGCCATTTGGCCAGTGGGCCGATCGTGGTGGCGCCCGGCATCTACGATGCGTTGGGCGCGCTGATGGCGCAGCAGGCGGGTTTTGCCACGCTCTATTTGTCGGGAGCGTCGATCGCCTATACGCGCTTCGGCAGGCCCGATATTGGGCTGGTCGGCATGAGCGAGGTGGCGCAAACCCTGAGCGAAATTCGCGAACGGGTCGAGTTGCCGGTGATCGTCGATGCCGATACCGGTTTCGGCAATGCGCTCAACGTGCAGCGCACAGTGCGGGTGTTCGAGACAGCCGGCGCCGCGGCGATCCAGCTCGAAGACCAGACCTTGCCCAAAAGATGCGGGCATCTTTCTGGCAAGACTCTGATCTCGGCCGGCGAGATGGCGGGCAAGATCAAGGCCGCGACCGATGCCAGGCGCGATGCCGACACCATTATCGTGGCGCGCACCGATGCGGTGGCGGTCGAAGGGCTGAACGCGGCGCTGGATCGGGCGCAGGCCTATGTCGAGGCCGGCGCCGATCTGCTGTTCGTCGAGGCGCCGCGCTCGCGCCAGGATCTGCAGCAAGTGGCCAAGCTGTTGGGTGGCAAGGCGCCGCTGATGGCCAACATGGTCGAAGGCGGCGACACGCCGTTGTTCGAAGCGGCCGAACTGCAGCAAATGGGCTATCGCCTGGTGATCTTCCCCGGCGGGCTGGTGCGGGCGATTGCGCGCACCATGACCGATTACTTCGCCAGCCTGAAGCGGCACGGCACCACCCAGCCATTCCGCAACCAAATGCTCGACTTCAACGGCTTGAATGAACTTTTGGGCACGGCGCAGGTGCTGGAACACGGCAGGAGCTACGACGCCGATAACTTTACCGCCGGCGTAGCCGGCAAAATCAATAAGTGAAAAAATGAGTGTCCTTCCAATAACCGGCGTCACATTCGACGCCGAGATCGAGATCGCCATTATCGGCGGCGGCGCTTGCGGGCTCGTGGCGGCGCTGGCGGCCAAGGATGCCGGCGCTGAGGTCATGGTGATGGAGCGCGATGCGCGGCCGGCGGGCTCGACGGCTCTGTCGTCGGGCATGGTGCCGGCCAGCGCCACGGCAATGCAACGCGCGCGCGGGGTGGACGATTCGGCCGAACTGATGGCGGCCGACATCCAACGTAAAGCCCACGGCCAGAACGATCCGGCCATGGTCGCGGCGGTGGCGCAGGCTTCAGGCCCGACCATCGATTGGCTGGCCGTTCAGCACAATGTTGGCTTCGAGCTCGTCGAAGGTTTCCTTTATCCGGGCCATTCGGTGCTGCGCATGCACGCGCTGGCGCAGAAGACCGGCGCCGCCATGATGGGCGCGCTGCTCAGCGCTTGCGAAACAGCAGGCATCGACATCGTCGGCAACGCCCTTGTCGAGGCCTTGTTCGCCGATGCCGACGGTACGGTACGTGGCCTGCGGCTGCGGCGGCCCGATGGCGGCAGCGAGACGATCGGCTGCCGCGCGCTGGTGCTGGCCTGCAGCGGCTTCGGCGGCAATGCCGACATGGTATCGCGCTACATCCCTGAAATGGCCGGCGCCAAATATTTCGGCCATGTCGGCAACCAGGGCGACGCTGTGCGCTGGGGCAGTGCTTTGGGCGCGGCCAGCGATCACATGGCGGCCTACCAGGGCCATGGCTCGGTGGCGGTGCCGCAAGAGGCGCTGATCACCTGGGCGGTGATGATGGAAGGCGGCTTCCAGGTCAATGCGCTGGGGCAACGCTTTTCCAACGAGCATCACGGCTATTCCGAACAGTCGGTCGCGGTGCTGGGCCAGCCGGGTGGCGTGGCGTGGGACATCTACGATGCGCGGCTGCATGAGCTTGGCATGACGTTCGAGGATTATCGCAACGCCCATCAAGGAGGGGCGATGAAGCACGCCCTGTCGATCGAGGCTTTGGCGGCGCTGTGCGGTCTGCCGGCCGAGGCGTTGGCCAAGACCTTGGCGCACACCAAGACGTTGGCGGCGGGCCAGGGTAAGGACACGTTCGGTCGCGACTTCACCGCCAAGCCGGTGCTGCAAGCGCCGTTCTACGCCGTGAAAGTCACCGGCGCGTTGTTTCACACCCAGGGCGGCCTGTCGATCGATACCAACGCGCGCGTGCTGCGCCTGGACCGCACGCCATTGCCCAATCTTTTCGCTGGCGGTGGCGCTGCGGCAGGATTATCGGGCAACACGGTGGACGGTTATCTCTCGGGCAACGGCCTGTTGGCGGCGATCGTGCTGGGTGCCATTGCGGGGAAAGAGGCGGCTGAGGAGGTAAGTTAGATTTATTGTAATGCTAGTATTTGTCGATTGAATGCCACCATGTCGCAATTAACTTGAAGGCCACAATGGTCTCCCCAACTGATATAGCTAGGGCAATTATCGAAACCTTCGATAAAGGCGCAGTTGGGCATTTTAGACGTTGGCTAGCGCAGCATCCATACGTGGATAAGTGGATTATTGCGGCCGACTTCGCGTTGCGAGATAAAAGCCGTCCAAACGATTGCTACGCGTTCACGATATTTCCTTATGATGCATGGCCGGATCATCTCAAAGCCGATATAAAAGCTCACCTTCCACGAGGTATAAAGAAATCAAAAACATTAAGCGGAGAAAGTGAGACGTGGTTACGCGATGAGCGCCGATTCCATTTCATTATTCCGATCAATCGTAATCGAAGGTTTTTCCTCAATAAGGAAGGAGACGATCAGCGAAAGATAGCCCGAGAAAGTATTTCTATAACGTTAAGTAAGATTCAAAAAAATGGCGCGGACGCTAGGATAGTTTCCGCTTTAAGGGGACTTTCAAATGAAAGCGTAGGCGAATAGTTTCAATGTCAATTTATTTACTGATGTAATATTATTATCGATATTCTTGCCTGTAATAACTTTACTTCTAAGCAGGGAAAGGAAGCTTCAGGTTGTAAGCTGGTTATGTGATCGCGATTCAATGACAACATGGTGTGATGATGGATATACGCGACTGCCAATTTCCGAGGACTCGCGGAAGAGCTAAATATTAATATTAATAATATTAGCCCGTTGATCGGTGTTGAAGATAAGAACGTTAGCTCGAAAGAGCTTTGGCAGCGGAAAATTATTGTGCATTATTTTTTAATGCGATTTAGTCCTAAGCTTTCAATCTATTACCGGGAGGGACCAATGAACCGCATCGGCGCTGTCGTTTTGCTTGCACTGGCCTTGGCGGACTGCACCCGCGCATCGACCACCATGCTATCCCCGGATACGGCGGTTATTTCAGGACGGGGAACCGCTTTCGACACGTCTGGCGGGGTGGCGAAGGCCACCTTGAACGAGGCTGCCACGCAAACCCTGGCGCGGGGCTACCGCTATTTCGTGGTCACGAACGCCCAGGACGCGTCGCGGACGGGCGTTTTTGTATCGCCGGGCCACTCGACCTCTTATACCACAGGTAGCGTTTACGCCTCTGGCAATTACGCCACTGGAAGCGCCACGACGCAGACCTACACCACACCCAGCACGGCGACCCCGTTTGTTAAACCGGGGGTAGAAGCAACAATTAAGATGTATCGCCAGGGTGAGATCGACCCGAAAGCTCCCGGCGTGTGGGATGCTCAAGCGGTGCTGGCGACGAAGTAGCAATTATGTACTTCATAGCCTTCTTTATCGGCTCGCTGTTCGACCCGATCCTCTTGGCTCTGGTAGTTGCCTGCGCCTTCGTCCGGGGCTGGTACGGCGTGGCCGTTGCGGTCGCGGGGTCGTTGCTCTACGGCGTGCTTACCCAAGTCATGGTAAACGCCGAGCGCATCTCGCACGGGCAGGAATTGGTGACGCTCAAGATAATAGCGGCGCTGTTCTATACCGGCTGCGCGCTGGGAATTGGCCATTTAGTGCGGCGCGCCCGGGCAAAGGGCCGGGAACAGACCCCTAATCCGCCCTAATGGTTCCCACGATGCGATAGGCTTTCTGCCAGATCGATCGCGGCAGATCCAATTCCTTGGCCGGCCGGAATTGCTTTGGAACTGGTTTCTTCGACTGTTGATGAGCAAATATTAATCATAAAGTTATTTATGGTTGATTGCGAAGTGAAGTGAGAGTTTAGATTTTTACCAGTTGTACAGGTGCTGCCAGCGGGCTGTCGGACGACACGGGGGACGGCTATCTCTCCGGCAACGGCCTGTTGGCGGCGATCGTGCTGGGCCGCATCGCCGGCTAATCGGCGGCCACCTCGACGGCTAGCGCGCGCCGCGTTTGAGCGTAGCGAACAGGATCCCGGCCAGGATCAGCGCGAAGCCGACACCGTGGAACGGGCGCAGATGCTCGTCGAGCAGGAAAATCGACATCAAAGCGACGATCGGCGGCGTCAGGTAGTTGAAGAAGCCGGCAATGCGCGCGCCGATTTTCAGGATCGACAGGTTCCACAGCAAGGTCGAGCCCAGGCTGACGCACAGCGCCAGGTAGGCGAGCAACGCGATGTCGCTCCAGTGTTGCGGCATGGTGGCGCCGGGCGACGGCATGACAAGGAAGATCGCCAGCAGCACCGGCAGGCCGCAGGCGGTCATCGCCAGTTGTAGAATTAAAGGAGGAAGACCTAATGGATGGCGTTGGATCAGCACCGAATACAGTGCCCAGATCACGACCGCCACCATCTGAATGACGTCGCCGGTGTTGAATTGCAGATTGAACAAAGTGCCAAGCTCGCCGCGCGTGACAATGATCGCCGCACCCACCAGGCCCAGCGACACGCCGGCGATCATGCGTACGGAGAAAGCGGTTCCGATCAGCATCCGGCTCAGCAGCAGAATGACGATCGGCGTGGTCGAGTTGATCAGCGACACGTTGATCGCGCTGGTGTAGTTCAGCGCCACGTAAAGCAGCACGTTGAACAGCCCGACGCTCAATATCCCCAGCAGCGCGATTACGCCGGCGTTGCGGCGGATCGTGGGCCAATGGCGGCGCAAGGACGGGCCGGTGAACGGCAGCAGCACCAGCAGCGCCAGTCCCCAGCGCCATACCGACAGCGCGTAAGGCGACCATACGCCCGCGATCAGCCGGCCGACGATCACGTTGGAAGCCCACAGCACCATCACCATCAGCAGCCCGGCATAGGGCAGGATCTGCGTGCCCGGCGTTATCGGCATGGCCGGTACCGGCGATGCGATGACGGTTGGCGGCTCGGGTGGCGAAGCCAGCGGTCTGCTGTCACTCATTCAGCAAACGCTGGCATAACGCTCGCGGCAGATCCGCAGCACCTCGGCCGGGTCGCGCTTCCACCAATTCTCGGCCGAGAAGATTTCGACCTCGATCGTGGCGTCGTAGCCTGCTGCTTCCATCCAGCCGCGAATTTGCGGGAGGTCGATCACGCCATCGCCCATCATGCCGCGATCGGTCAAGAGATCGCGCGTCGGTACCAGCCAGTCGCAGACGTGGAAGGCGTAGAGCCAATCGTTCTTGCCGGCACGGGCGATCTCGGCCTGCAGATTGGGATCCCACCACACATGATAGACATCGACCGCCACGCCCAAGACGCCCTGGGCGCCGCCGAGTTCGGCGCAGAGATCATTTGCGTGCGACAGAGTGTTCACGCAGGCGCGGTCGGCGGCATACATCGGATGCAGCGGCTCGATCGCCAGTTTCATGCCGAGGGGCCGGGCGTATTCCAGCAAAGTGGCGATGCCGTCGCGCACCTGTTGGCGGGCGCCGGCGATGTCCTTGGAGCCGGCCGGCAGTCCACCGACCACCAGCACCAGGCATTCCGCGTTCAGGGCTAAAGCTTCATCGACCGCTTTGCGGTTGTCGTCAGTGGCAGCCTGGCGGCCGGCGGCATCGACGGCCGGGAACATGCCGCCGCGGCAATAGCCCGAGACGCGCAGACCGTGTTGCTTGACCAGCCTGGCCGCGACATCGAGGCCGCATTGCGCCACCTGGTCGCGCCACGGCGCGATGCTGAGGATATTTTGCGCCACGCAGCCTTCGATAATCTGCGGCAAGCTCCACTTTGCCCGCACTGTCGCGGTGTTGATCGACAGCAGCTCCGGCCGACGCGCCAAATCACGCATAGGTTCGGGCATCAGTTTTCGACGCCGTGGATCGCCAGCACGCGGCGCATGCGGGCGGTGGCATCGTCGGGATCGCGCAGCAAGCCCGCGGCATCGGCCAGGCGGAACAATTGCGCCAGATGCACCAAGGAGCGGGTGCTTTGCTGGCCGTCGACCATGATGAAATGGTCCTGCAGGCCGTTCAAATACGCCATGAACACCACGCCGGTCTTATAGAACCTGGTCGGCGCCTTGAAGATGTGGCGCGACAGCGGCACGGTCGGCGCCAATATGTCGTGGAATTCGCGTTCGTTGCCATCGCTCAGCGCGCCCAAGGCAGCGGAGGCGGCAGGCGCAATGGCGTCGAAAATGCCCAGCAGGGCGTCGGAATGGCCCTCGCTGTCGCCCGCGATCAGCTCGGCATAGTTGAAATCGTCGCCGGTATACATGCGCACGCCCTTGGTCAGGCGCCGGCGCATGGCGATCTCCTTGTCCTTGTCGAGCAGGGAGATCTTGATGCCGTCGATTTTTTCCGCGTGGGAATTAACGACGCCCAAGCAAACATCCATAGCCTGCCAATGGTCGCGATGGCCCCAATAGCCTTCCAGCGCCGGATCGAACATCTCGCCCAGCCAATGGATGATCACCGGCTGGCTGACCTGGCGCAGGATGCGGTCATAGACTTTGGCGTAATCGTCCGGGCTCTTGGCGCAGGCGGCCAGTGCGCGCGAGGCCATCAGGATGATGCGCCCACCGGCGCCTTCGACCGCCGCGCATTGCTCCTCATAGGCCGCGATCACTTCGTCGATGGTGGTGGCCGACGATTGCGTCAAATGGTCGGTGCCGGCGCCGCTGGCGACAGTGCCATTATGCTGTTTGGACAGCGCCACGCTGCGCTTGATCAACTCGAGGCTGTTGTTCCAGTCCAGCCCCATGCCGCGCTGCGCGGTGTCCATCGCCTCGGCAACGCCGAAACCCAGCGACCACAGATGCTGCCTGAAAGCCAAAGTGCGCTCCCAATCGATCGCCGGGGTCAGCCAGGGATCGTTATCGGCCAATGGGTCCGCCACAACATGCGCCGCGGCATAGGCCACGCGGTTGAACGGCTTAGTCGCTTTAGCGAAATGGCGCGGCGCGCGCGTGGTGAAGGATTCGAGCGCTCCGTCGGCGGTGGGCAGGCGCAGGGTCGGCATGGTTACGCCTCCAAGGCCGGAACGTCGATCCAGCGCCGTTCTTTCCAACTCTTCAGCGCCAGCTCGGCCAGTTGCACGCCCTTGGCGCCTTCGAACAGATCCCATTTGAACGGAGCGTTGTCGTAGAGATGGCGGATGAACATCTCCCACTCGGTCTTGAAGCCGTTGTCGTAAACCTGGTTGTCGGGCACTTCCTCCCAACCGGCGAAGAAGTCGATGCCCTGCTTGACGTCGGGGTTCCACACCGGGCGCGGCGTGGCGACGCGCGGCTGCACCACGCATTTCTGCAAGCCGGCCACCGCCGAGCCCAACGTGCCGTCGACATGGAAGGTGACCAGATCGTCGCGCCGCACCCGCGTGGTCCAGGAGGAGTTGATCTGCGCGATCACGCCGCCTTCGAGCTGGAAGGTGGCGTAGCAGGCGTCGTCGCTGTCGGCGGTGTATTTCTTGCCCTGCTCGTCCCAGCGCTCGGGGATGTGGGTGGCGCCCAGGCAGCTCACCGCCTCGACCTTGCCGAACAGATTGTCGAGCACGTAACGCCAGTGGCACACCATGTCGAGGATGATGCCGCCGCCCTCGCTGCTGCGATAATTCCACGATGGGCGTTGCGCCGGCTGCCAATCGCCTTCGAACACCCAATAGCCGAACTCGCCGCGCACCGACAGCATGCGGCCGAAGAAACCCGAATCGCGCAGCATCTTGATCTTCAACAGGCCGGGCAGGAACAATTTGTCCTGCACCACGCCGTGCTTGATGCCGGCCTTTTTGGCTTGCTTGGCCACCGCCAAGGCATCGGCCAAATTCTCGGCGATCGGCTTTTCGCAATAGATATGCTTGCCGGCATCGATCGCCTTGCTCAGCAGCCCGGCGCGCAACTGGGTCGAGGCGGCGTCGAAGAACAACTCGTCCTTCTTGTCGGCCAGCGCGGCATCGAGATCGGTACTGACCCGCGAGATGCCGTGTTCGGAAGCCAGCTTGTGCAGCTTGTCCTCGTTGCGGCCAACCAGGATCGGATCGGGCACGACGCGATCGCCGTTCTTCAGCACCACGCCACCCTGGTTGCGGATGGCGACGATGGAGCGGATCAGATGCTGGTTGGTGCCCATACGGCCGGTGACGCCGTTCATGATTACGCCCAGGCGTTTTTCGGCCATGTGTTTTCTCCGTTAGCTCAGCCAGCGGTCGCGGTTGGCCGCGACGAATGCGTCGTCCGTCAATTCGGGATAGGCGGCGTAGAGCCGGTCGATATTTTCCGCCTGGCCCGGGCTCAATTTCTCGTGCGGGTCGAGGCAGTAGATGGTTTTCAACAGGCCCTGGCGGCGCAGCACTTCGTGGCAGCCGGCGATGCAGCCGTGGAAATTATTTGCGACGTCGAACAGCGCGCCGTTGCAATCGGACACCTGCGCGTCGAGCGCCAGGATGTCGTCGCC
>JBBSNV010000047.1:0-9032 GCA_038260375.1 Reyranellales bacterium | reverse complement strand
GGCGGCGGTCTGGTCGGCGGCATCGCGGCCTGGTATGGCGGTCGGGTCAAGGTGGTGGCCGTGGAACCCGAAGCAGCGCCAACCTTGCATGCCGCCTTCGCGGCCGGCCAGCCGGTGGATGCGCCCGCGGGTGGCATTGCCGCCGACAGCCTGGCCCCCAAACGCATCGGCGAACTGGCCTTCACCATTGCGCGCGCTTATGTGGCACCCGATGTCGTGCTGGTGTCCGACGATGACATAAAACGGGCGCAGGCAGAATTGTGGTCGGGGCTGCGCATCGTGGCGGAACCAGGCGGTGCTGCCGCTTTTGCAGCCCTGCTCTCTGGCCGCTACCGACCCGCGCCGGGCGAACGCATTGCCCTGCTGATCTGCGGCGGCAACACGACGGCGGTGCACTTCGATTCCTAACTAGTTGAACTGTGTCGCCGCCATCACCGCGCAGAAGGTGCCGAAAACCGCAGCCCCAGCCGCCACGAAAGAGCTCGGCTTGTCGATCATCAGGGCCGAGCGCTTGGGTTTGGCCGGATCGTAATAGACGCCCACTTCTTTGCCGGCCGGCATTTCGGGCAACGGATCGCGCACGGGTTGGTGCTTGTTGCCGCCGAACAGGCGAAGCGTGCTGCAAGTATATTCCTTGCCGTTGGCCGTGAACACGACATCGACATCGGTATAGGCCACCACGCCGCCGGTGCGGGTGTTGGCTTTGCGGCTGGTGAGTTTCCTGACCCGGGCCGTGGTCAGCACCATGTGCGGCATGCGCGCCGTGGTGCGGCGAATGTCGATCACTGTCGCCGCCGCCGCGATGAAACTGAGCGCCGCCACCACGATCAGCATGATTTGGGCGAAGCCCATGCTCAGGCCCCGATCAGGCTTTGTCGAAAGTCATGACTTTGGCCAGATAGGCCAGGCTTGTTTCACGGGGAACAAATCCCGCCTCGGCCATCACGGCAGCAATGTCGCTGCGCGAATATTCGGCGTAATACGGCTCGTGGAAATAATGCGGGAACAGATCGAGCAGCCCGTCCCATTCCGGCTTGTCGCCCTGCTGTAGCGAATCGACCAGCACCACGCGCCCGCCCGGCTTCAGCACTCGCGCCATCTCCTGGGTCATGGCGCTGCGGATCTTCTTGGGCAATTCGTGCAGCAGGAACACGCAGGTGATCGCGTCCTGCGACGCATCGGGCAGGGGAATGGCCTCGCCCGCGCCTGCCAGCAATTGCAGCCGACGCGAACGGCCCAAGCGCTTGGCCGCGTGCGCCAGATAGGGCGCGCTCAGATCGAGCCCCACCAAGTTGAGGCCAGGCCAAGTATCGCGCATGAAGCCCAGCAAGCGGCCAGTGCCGCAGCCGATATCCAGCACACTCATCGCCCGCGTGTTCTTAGCCCGCAGGAATTCTGCCAGTGGCACCAACGCCTGGCGACGCATGGCGTCGGCGGCACCGGTGAACAGCACCTCGACCTGCAGATCGTAGAGCTTGGCCGATTCCTCGCTGAGATAGCCGCCGCTTTGGTAATGGAAGTTCTGGCGGAAATAGCGCGGCAGCTCGCTGAGTTTCTCGCTCTCGTCCAACGCCTCAGGAAGTTCATCGTTGATGCCAGCGTGGCGGCGGCGATCGACCTGCGGCAGGTCGCGGAAATAATCCAGGCTGACGCGCGCCAGCTTGGCCAGATTGCCCGGCCCGGCAGGTGGTGCTGCATAAACCCCGGCGGCGATATTGGCCCAGTCGCGACGAAACAGCTCCAGCATCGAGCGCCCCAGCACCGCGCGGTCCGGCGACGGACCGACCGCGAATTCCGGCTTGGGCATGGGTTTCAGCAAGCGCCGGCCGGCCACGTAGTGTCCGGCAAACCAAGCCACCCGCGCCGCCTGGCTGGCGCCGTAGATCAGACCCCCAAATGAATTGGCAATCGCGTTGGCCATCGAGACCTCCCGGTTTGGCCCATCATATAGGCACGAACCGATCGCAGCGCTTGCGACACCTGGCCACTCCGATGGGGGCCGCTGCTACGCTTCGTCGTCGTTATCGGCCATAGTGACTTCGAGCGGCGCCACCGCCACGCCGGCAGCCTCGAACCGCTCGGCCAGATCGAGCTGGCCGCGCGCCACCAGATAAAGCTCGTCGACCGACAAGGCGCCGAACACCGACATGGCGCCGTACAAGGTCGCCAGATCTTCCTTGGCGGAGCAGCCCTTGGCCTGTTTCTCGGCCATGGCGAAGGGCGCGCACACCACGCCGTTGGTCAGCACCACGACGATCTCGTCGTTGTGCCACTTCCATTCGCCGCCTTGTTCCAGGCGCAGGCACTCGCCCACGAACGCCGCCGCCAGCGGCGTCATCATGCGCAATTCGGGACTGGCGCCACCATTCTCGCCGCCAACTTTGTCCGCGCTGCGTCCCTGGGCCCGCTCGGCCATCAAACTCAAGAAGCGCGAAATCTTTTCGACCGACGGCCGATCGAAGCCGAACTCGGCCGTGCCCGAGCGGTGCATCAGTTCGATGATCTGCTCCGCCATTTGCGGCAGCACAGACGGATCGAACGCGTCGTCGTTGTCCTGCTCGGTCATGCCGGCTTCCAGCGTGTGTTCGGTGTTCACGGGCCAAACCATAATCGGTTGTGCGGCCGGGCGGAATACGTCGCGCAGATGAATCTGCCAACAGATGGCGCGGCCCGACCAGCCCGATTCTCACCTTGCTCGCTCCCGCGCTCGCCCCTTGCTCCCTCGGGTCTGGCGACTATACTCCCGCGCGATTTTGAGGCGGAGATTTGCGCATGAAACGCGGCGACGTGAAGAAAGTGGTGCTGGCCTATTCGGGCGGGCTCGATACCTCGGTCATCTTGAAATGGCTGCAGGAAACCTATGGCTGCGAAGTGGTTACCTTCACCGCCGATCTGGGTCAGGGCGAGGAACTGGAGCCGGCGCGCAAGAAGGCCCAGCAGGCCGGCGTGAAGGAAATCTTCATCGACGATCTGCGCGAAGAATTCGTGCGCGACTTCGTGTTCCCGATGTTTCGCGCCAACGCGCTTTACGAAGGCCAATACCTGCTCGGCACCTCGATCGCCCGGCCGCTGATCGCCAAGCGCCAGATCGAGATCGCCCAGCAAGTCGGCGCCGATGCCGTGGCCCATGGCGCCACCGGCAAGGGCAACGACCAGGTGCGTTTCGAACTGGCTTACTATGCGTTGAATCCCGATATCAAGGTGATCGCGCCGTGGCGCGAATGGGATCTGACCTCGCGCAGCAAGCTGCTCGATTTCGCCGAAAAGCACCAAATTCCCATCGCCAAGGACAAGCACGGCGAAGCGCCGTTCTCGGTCGATGCCAACATGTTGCACTCCTCGACCGAGGGCAAAGTGATGGAAGACCCGTGGCAGGAGCCGGAGGAATTCGTCTTCCAGCGCACGGTTTCGCCCGAAGCCGCGCCGGACAAAGCTACCTACATCGAGATCGAATTCGAGCACGGCGACGCCATCGCCATCGACAGCCAGAAGATGAGCCCGGCCACCTTGCTGGCCAAGCTCAACGACTATGGCGCGGCCAACGGCATCGGCCGGCTCGATCTGGTGGAGAACCGCTTCGTCGGCATGAAGAGCCGTGGCGTGTACGAAACGCCGGGCGGCACCATCTTGCACAATGCCCATCGCGGCATCGAAAGCATCACACTGGACCGTGGCGCCATGCATCTGAAGGAAGAGCTGATGCCGCGCTATGCCGAGATGGTCTATTACGGCTTCTGGTTCGCGCCCGAGCGCGAGATGCTGCAGGCGCTGATCGACAAGAGCCAGGAGAACGTCTCCGGCACGGTGCGGCTGAAGCTCTACAAAGGTAACGCCACCGTGGTGGGCCGCAAATCGCCCCAGAGCCTGTACAGCATGAAGCACGTCACCTTCGAGGAAGATGCCGGCGCTTACGACCAGAAGGACGCGGCGGGCTTCATCAAGCTCAACGCCCTGCGCCTTAAGCTGCTCAACCAGCAAAAGCGCTGACGCCCTAAGTGTCCAACGTCCACGACCTGCCCAATGGGCGTCCAGGCGGTGGAGCGCGCCAGCCGGCGATCAACCTGCCGCCGGTCACCGCGATCATCGCCGGTGTGCTGATCGGCATCCATCTGCTGCGCCAATTTTTCCCGCCGTCGCTCGACGATCAGGTGTTGTTGAATTTTGCGCTGATCCCGACCCGGCTGACCGAAGCGCCCTTGAGCATCGGTGCCGTCGCCACCTTGTTCACCCATATGCTGCTGCACGGCGGCTGGCTGCATCTGCTGGTCAATACCGGCATGCTGCTGGCCTTTGGCGCTGGGCTGGAGCGCATCATCGGCCCGCGCGCCATGCTGGCGATCATGCTGGCCAGCGGCCTGGCCGGCGGGCTGGCGCATCTCGTTACTTACGCCCATGACAACGTGCCGATGCTGGGCGCCTCGGGCGCGCTGTCGGGCGCCTTTGCGGCGATGATGTTTATCATGAGCCAGCGGCGGCAGAACTGGCGCTTTCTGGCTGGCATCTCGGCGCTATGGCTGGCCCTCAACGTCGTGATGGGCCAGTTCGGCATGCCTGGCCTCGGATCAGATAGTGGCGACGGCGGCGACGTCGAGATCGCTTGGGTGGCCCATGTTGGCGGCTATGTCGCCGGCCTGATCGGCATGATTATCCTGACATGGCGCGCTCGACGCCGTTGGAGAAACCGATAATGAACGCTTTGTTGCAAGGCATTGGCCAGGCCATCAGCCATACGCCAGTTTGGGTCTGGCCGTTGCTGGCGCTATTGATTTGGCTCGGCATCGCAGCCATGCGCACCCGCTCGATCCGTGTCGCGCGGCTGATCGTGCTGCCGGTCGTGTTCCTGGGACTGTCGATCGCCGGGTTGTTCACCAGCCCACTTCCCTTGATCGAAGCCATCGGCATCTGGCTGGCCGGGCTGGCGCTGGGCAGCCTGCTCGGCCGGCTGATCGCGCCGCGAGCAGGCGTCACGATCGACCGCGCCAACCGACGTTTGACTGTGCCGGGCAGCGTCGTGCCGCTGATCTTGATCCTGGTCATTTTCATCGGCCGCTACGCCGCGGGCTATGCGTTCGGCCGCTATCCCGAACTGCGCCAGGACACCACGGTGCTGATCGTCGCCGCCAGCTATGCCGCCTTCTGCAGCGGCGTCATGCTGGGCCGTACTTTGCCGCTGCTGCTGGCCTATTTTCGCACCCCCATTCAGAAGCCAAGCTAGACGGCGGCAAGACGGCGTGATGTGCTAGGGCTCATGGCTCAACCTTCAAGATCCGGCCCGATCACCAACATCAAGGACGAAGCGACCGGCTTGCCGGCGCGCGGCCTGCCGATTTTCACCATCGGGATGGTGGTGGCGATCGTCGCCATCCATTATTACGTGTCGAAGCTGCCGCTGCGCGACCTGGACAAGCTCTATTTCGATTACGCACTGACCCCGATCTCGCTGCAAACCGGTTCGCCCTACGCCTATCTCACTTTGGTGACGCACGCTTTTTTGCACGCGAACTGGCCGCATGTGCTGGCCAATGCCTATGCGCTGGTCCTGTTCGGCCTGCTGAGCGAGCGCTTTCTCGGCACCACCCGCGTGGTGCTGGTCTATTTCGCCAGCGCCATCGGCGGCGGTTTGCTGTTCTTCGCGCTCGATCCGTTCTCCGTCACACCGTTGGTCGGCGCCTCGGGCGCGATCAGCGGTTTGTTCGGTGCGGCCATCCTGTCGGCGCCGGAACGCTCGCGCAAAGCGCTGATCAATAACGCGGTGATCTGGCTGGCGCTCAATGTCGGGCTGCCGCTGCTGCACGGTCAAGGCGGCGGGCGCATCGCCTGGGAAGCGCATCTGGGCGGCTTCGCGGTCGGCTTGATGCTGGGCTGGGTGCTGCGTGCGTCGATGCCGCGCGCTGTGATCACCAACCCGCCGGGCGGCGCCACGATCGGCACGGTCGGTTCTACTTCACCCGCCAGCCAGGCCGGCGCCAAAAAGCCCGAGCCGTTCAACCCGGTGCAGCGGCGGCGTTGATTCTGCGGGTGCGATCGCTTCGCGTCGGGCATCTACGCGAAGCGTAAATCGCTCCCGCCAAGATTAAACTACATTCCGATCGCGACGCGCCCGATCACATAGGGGTGCATCACCACCAGCACGATATAGACCACGATCGCCAGACCGAGACGCGCGACGCCGATCTCGGCCCAGGATAGTTTGGCGCGGCCCTGCGCCATGGCGACGAAGGGCACGAACGAGGTCCGCGCCATGAAGGCTTGGTAGGGCGCGCCCAGCGATTTGCTTTTCTTGGCGTCGATCGCCGCCGCACCGCCCAGGGACAAAATCAAAATGCCAGCGGTCAGGATCACCGTGGCCTGATCGCCATTGGCCAGCATGTGGCCGATCGCCCATAGCGCGAAACCCCACAGCATCGGATGGCGCGTGATCGCCGTTACGCCGTGACCGGCGCCGACCAAAGCGCTGGTGCCTTTAGGCCCGAGGGTCGGGTTCTTGCTGGTCAGGCCCAGCACCACCAGCAGCACCGACGGGATCATGATCAGCGGCAGCAGATGGCGCGCCCACACCGGATCGCCCCAGATCGCGACATAGGGCGCGGTGGCATGGGCGTAGATCAGCCACGCGAAAGCCACCGCGATGATCAGCGAATAGACGCCGGGGAAACCTTTCTCGCCCAACAGCCGCACCAAGGGCGCTCGCAGCGGATGCGACAGCAGGAAATGCAAGCCGACGAACGCCAAACTCGATAACGCGACCGCCAGGATCGATCCGCCCAAGATCATGCTGCTCCCCATACTGCGCTGGCATTATCCGCCGGTTAGCAGGTTCAGCCAAGCGTCCGCCCTTGCGCCCGCCCCTTGCATCCACCCGCGCTCTTGCGCAAGCTCAAGGCACCATGACCCTGCCCGAACACGCTAGCCCCATCGCCGCTTCCGGCATCCCGCCGCATCACACGCCGTTCCGCGCCCGTTTTTCCTGGGCGATGTTCGATTGGGCCAACCAGCCGTTCTTCACCATCATCACCACCTTCATTTTCGTGCCCTACTTCACCTCGACCATGATCGGCGACCCGGTGCAGGGCCAGGTGGTGTGGGCCAACATCTTGACCGTGTCCGGCTTTGCCATCGCTTTGCTGAGCCCGATTTTGGGTTCGATCGCCGATGCCGGCGGGCCGCGCAAGCCGTGGATCTTCGCCTTCCAGGCCGTGACCGTGATCGGCTGCGTGCTGTTGTTATGGGCCTATCCCAATCGCCCCGATTTGCAATGGATCACGGTGCTGGGGCTGATCCTGGGCACCATCGGCGCGGAGTTCTCCATCGTCTTCAACAATGCGCAGCTGCCTTCGCTGGTGCCACCGCAACGCATGGGCCGGTTGTCGGGCCTGGGCTGGGGCATGGGCTATGTCGGTGGCTTGATTGCGTTGTTTGCCGTCTTGATCATCAACGGCGTCGGCTCGCCCGACGCCAAGCCACTATTCGGACTCAGCAAGGAAACCGCCGATGTCGAGCGCTGGATCGGCCCGGCTTCGGCGCTGTGGCTGATTGTCTTCGTGCTGCCGATGTTCTTGTTCACGCCCGACGTCAACCCGACCGGGCGCGGCAAGATCGCCACCGTCCGGCATGGTATCGGCTCGCTGATCGCCACCTTCCGCGCCCTGCGACACTATCGCAACCCGATGCTCTATCTGTTCGCCTACATGATGTACAACGACGGGCTGGCGGCGGTGATCGCGTTCGGCGGCGTCTATGCCGCCGGCACCTTCGGCTGGAGCACCACGTCGCTGGGCATATTCGGCATCGTGCTGACGATCTTCGCCACTGCCGGTGCTTTTGCCGGCGGCCGGCTCGACGATCGCTTCGGCTCGCGCCGCACCGTGATGGTCGCCATCGTCGGCGTAATCATCGCCACCATCGGCATCGTATCGATCGGCCGCGATTCGATCCTGTTCGTCGTCACCGTTACACCGCCGGTGCCGGGCGGCGGGCTATTCGCCTCGGCGCCGGAGCAGGCCTTCATGGCCTTCGCGTTGCTGCTGGGCATTTGCATGGGGCCGATGCAGGCCGCCAGCCGCACCATGATCGGGCGTCTTGCTCCCCCCGGCATGACCGGCGAATTCTACGGCCTGTTTGCGCTGTCGGGCCGCGCCACCACTTTCCTGGCGCCCACCGCGATCGGCATCGTGACTGCGATAACGCTTAACCAGCGCTACGGCATTGCCGTTATCATTCTGTTCTTGATTGTAGGCTTTATTCTGTTGAGCTTCGTGCGCGAGGAGCGCGCCCAGCAGCATCACTGAAGGAGGAATGCGATGATCACCGCTATCGTCAACTTCAAGCTGCCCAAAGACATCGACGCCAAGAAGGCATCGGCTTTGTTCGACGCCTCGACGCCCAAATATCGCGGCCTGAAAGGCCTGGTGCGCAAATATTATCTGTTCGACGCCGCGACTAACACCGGCGGCGGCGTCTACCTATGGAAATCGCGCGCAGATGCCGAGGCGCTCTACACCAAGGAATGGCGCAGCACCATCGCCGAGCGTTACGGCGCGGCGCCCGACATCCGCTTTTTCGACACGCCGGTGATCGTCGATAACGAACTTAACCGCATACCCGAGCCGCTGCCCGCCGCGTAATCTTAAATCTCAGCCATGCCGGAAATGGCGCATGCCGGTGAACACCATGGCCAGGCCGGCTTTGTCGGCCGCCTCGATCACTTCCTGATCGCGCATCGAACCGCCCGGCTGGATCACCGCCGTGGCGCCGGCCTCGGCCGCTGCCAGCAAGCCATCGGCGAACGGGAAGAACGCATCCGACGCCACCACTGACCCGATCGCGGGGCTTTGCGCCAGCTTGGCCGCGACGCCAGCCTCGCCCGCTTTCCACGCCGCGATGCGCGAAGAATCGACCCGGCTCATCTGGCCGGCGCCGATGCCCACCGTGGCGCCATGCTTGGCATAGACGATGGCGTTGGATTTGACGTGCTTGGCGACGCGGAAGGCGAAGATCAGATCGGCCATTTCCTGCGCCGACGGCGCGCGCTT
>JBBSNV010000046.1:0-9061 GCA_038260375.1 Reyranellales bacterium | reverse complement strand
CGATTGGACCCCTTGACCGCCCGCACGAACCGCTCATAGGACTCGTCATCGCGAAAGTACGCGACCGCGTAAAACGCCGAGCCGTCGAGGATGCCGATCCCCTTGGACTTGCGGCCCGGGATCGAACCGATCTCCAGCTTCACGTCAGGATCGTAGGGCTTCAGACCGTGGATGCGCGCGACCATTTCCTCGCCCAACACTTTGTCGGGCACGCGCAGATCGATCGTCGCCTCGCAGAATTGCGGCACCACATTGGTCCCAGTGCCGCCCTTGATGGTGCCGACATTCAAGGTGATGGCGCGGGGGAAATCGGTCATGGCCTCGATATCGACGATCTGGCGGGCCATTTCCTTGATCGCGCTGCGTCCGTCCTGCGGTCGCACGCCCGAATGCGACGGCCGGCCGGTCGCCTTGATGGTAAAGCGGCCGACGCCTTTGCGCGCGGTGACGATCTTGCCGCCGTCGCGCGCCGGCTCCATCACCAGCGCGTATTTGTGCTTCACCGCCTCGGCTTCGATGATGTCGCGGCATGAATTGGAGCCGACCTCTTCGTCGGGCACGAACATGAAGGTGATCTTCAGCTTGGTCTGCCGGCCCAGCCGCACCAGATGACGGTAGGCGTAATAGGCCAGATAGGCGCCGCCCTTCATGTCGTAAATGCCGGGGCCGAAAATCGCGTCGCCCTCGCGCCGCACTTTTAGCGCACCCTCGAGCAGGCCGACCGGATGCACCGTGTCGACATGCGACAGCACCAGGATGCCCGGCATCTCGCCCCACGGTGTGCGGGCGATCAGCACGTCGCCGAAGCCATCCTTGCCCGGCGTGCGCTGCAACTCCGCGCCGATCGCAGCCATATCGTGCTCGACACGATCGACCATGCGGTTGACCGCGGCCGGATCGTGCGACGGGCTTTCGATATTGACCCATTCGACGATGCCTTTGAGGATTTCGTCGCCATCCAGCGGCAAGGCGTTGGAACGAACGATTGCGGCGCCCGAATTTTTATGGGCGTCCTTATGAGCGTCTTTTTGATCGTTGGGGCTCATGGCAACTCCAATACTACGTTACGGCGCGTCGAGCAGCGGCACGCCGGTCAGCTTTAACGGCGCGCTGCGGTAGCCGTCCCGCCATGCCAACTCGGTGCTGGCGCAGCCGGCTTCGGCGTCCGACGGCGTCGCGGTTTGCGCCTGCACGGCAATGAAATTGGAGCGAATGCGTTGACCGGCGATTTCCAGCCGGCCGTTGTCGAGCCACGCGCGCGTACGCTGGGTAATAGGACCGGTCGGCACGACTGCGAAGCCGCACAGCGCCAGCCTGCCGTCGCGCGCGAACGCTTTGACATAGGCGTCGTGGCCCTCCGCCATGCGTTCGCCGGAGCGCAGCACCGCGGCTTCGAAATAGAGTCGTCGGTAATTGTCGAAGTCGCCGGCAACACGCTGGCGAGCGATGACTTGCGAGGCAAAGGCGTCGGGTTTGATCCAGCCCGATTGCCAGGCGATTGCCATGCCGGCGGCGATTGCTGCGATCGCCAGCACAAAGCGCGTCATGCCAGTATCGTGGTCAGGCCACCATCGACCACGAAGGTCTGGCCGGTGATGTAGGCTGAGGCGTCCGACGCTAGCAGCACCAGCATGCCGTCCAGATCTTTGGCTTCGCCCCAGCGGGCGGCGGCGGTGCGCTGCTCCAGCATGGCGGTGAAGTCCTTGTTCTGTTGCAGCACGGTGTTGATTTCGGTGCGGATGTAACCGGGCGCGATGGCGTTGACCGTGACATGCGGGCCGATTTCAGCTGCCAAGGTTTTGGTCAGGCCGACAATGCCGTGCTTGGAGGCGACGTAAGCGGCCACCGAGGCGCGGCCCAAGATTGCCATCACCGAAGACAGGTTGATGATGCGGCCGTATTTTTGTTTCAGCATCACCTTGGCCGCTTCGCGCGCCATCACGAACGAGGCGTTGAGATTGGTGTCGATGATGCGCTTCCAATCTTCGGTTTTGGTCTCGACGATCAACTGGCGATGCATGATGCCGGCATTGTTGACCAGGATGTCGAGCTTGCCGTGTTCCTCGACGATGTAGTTGACGGCTTTGACCACAGCCGGCTCGTCGGTGATGTCGAACGCTGCGATGCCGGCCTGGCCGCCGGCGCCGCGAATCTCGTCTGCGGTAGCTTGCAGATCAGCGGCCTTGCGCGCATTGACCACCACGGCGGCGCCTTGCGCCGCCAAGGTCTTGGCCATGCTGCGACCCAGTCCGCGCGAAGCGCCGGTCACCAGCGCTACTTTGCCTTTGAGAGAGAACAAATCCGACATCAACTCACCCGTTCCATTGGATAGATGCTAGAGCAAATCGCCTTTTGACGGAATCGCTTTGGATTCCGTCAAAAGGTGTGAATTTGCTCTACATATTTAAAATAGAGCGGATTTGGTTGCAGCGCTTCCGTCTGATCCTGATCCGCTCTAGTCACAGGAAGCAGTTGCGGCCAGACGCCCGGCCGGCCAAGCTTGGCGGTAGTTTGGGGAGGATTAGGGTAATGGCGAAAGACAAGAAAGTAGCGATCGTCACCGGCTCCGCGACCGGTTTGGGCGCAGCCGCAGCCAAGATGCTGGCCGAGCAGGGCTGGGCGGTGGTGATCAACTACACCAAGAGCAAAGCGGAAGCAGAAGGGACTGAGGCGGCCTGCCGCGAGCTGGGTGGCGAGACTTTGCTGGTGCAGGCGGACGTGGCCGACGATGCCGATTGCCGCAAGATGGTGCAAGCCACGATCGACAAATGGGGCCGGGTCGATGGGCTGATCAACAACGCCGGCATCAGTAAATTCAACACCCACGCCAATCTCGATGGCGTGGATCGGGAGGATTTCCTGCGCATCTATTCGGTCAACGTGATCGGTGCGTACCAGATGACGCGCGCCGTGACGCCGCACATGAAGAAGCAGGGCAAAGGCTCGGTAGTGAACATTTCCTCGGTGGCCGGCGTCATGGGCATCGGCTCGTCGATCCCCTATGCCGCTTCCAAAGGCGCGCTCAACACCATGACCTTGTCCTTGGCCCGCGCTCTAGGACCGGAAATCAGGGTGAACGCTGTTTGTCCCGGCTTCATTCAAAGCCGTTGGCTGCGTAGCGGCCTGGGCGATGCGGTCTATGAGAACGTGAAAAAGATGCAGGAAGAGACCACGCCGCTCAAACATGCCGGCACGCCCGAAGACATGGCCGAGGTCGCGGTGTGGTTCATCACCGGCGCCAGCAACGTGACCGGCGAAATCCTGATCTCCGACGCCGGCATGCATCTTGGCGGCTCGCCGTTGAAAGCAAGATGATTTGATATTCTTGTCTCGGTGCTCGACAACAATTGACGGTGTAGCGTGCGGGAACACAATAAGCGCTTGAGGCGCCTGGCCCGCGTCATGTGACGGCCAGCACGGCGAATGAGATATAATTAAAGTTTCTATTCTAGTGCTCGGCTTGTTGACGATGAGCATCGGTGCAATGCCGATCGATGCAAACGCCGCTGGCGTACGCATCGACGATAACGGGGCGCCGTAGGGAACGATTATGTTGAAAGCATTCTTTCGGGCTCTAACCTTGCTGGCCGTGGTAGGCGGCGGCGTAAGCGCCCTAAGGCCGGCTCAAGCCGCTGGTGGCGCGATGGACTCCAACGGTGCGCCGTAGCATTGTTCGATGCTAGGCATGTTCCGGCGCCGTGAGATTGGTCTGACATTCGCCCATTAATCGCGCCACAATCGGCTCCTGCCCAGTGAGGAGCGCGCATGTGGCCCGACCGTCGTATCATCGATCTGTTCGGCATCGAATTGCCGATCCTGCAAGCGCCGATGGCTGGCGCCCAGGGCTTGGAGATGGCGATTGCCGTGTCCGAAGCCGGCGGCTTGGGCGCGTTGCCTTGCGCCATGCTGAGCCTGGAGCAAGCTCGCGCCGAACTCGGCATCGTTCGCCAGCGCACGCAACGACCGTTCAACGTCAATTTCTTCTGCCACCAACCGCCGGTCGCCGATCCTGCCCGCGACGCGGCATGGAAGAAGCGTTTGGCATCGTATTATAGCGAGCTGGGACTCGATTTGGCCGCCGTGCCGGGCGGCGCGTTGCGCCAGCCGTTCGACGATGCGTTTTGCCAAGTGATCGAAGAGTTCAAGCCGGCGGTGGCGAGTTTCCATTTCGGCCTGCCCAATCGTCGCTTGCGCGATCGCGTCAAAGCCACCGGCGCCAAAATGATCGCCTCGGCTACTTCAGTGGAAGAAGCGCGTTGGCTGGAAGGCGAGGGCTGCGACGCCATCATCGCCCAAGGCTACGAGGCCGGCGGTCATCGTGGCGTCTTTATGAGTAAGCATCTCGCCGCCCAGCCCGGCACCATGGCGCTGGTGCCGCAAATGGTCGATGCGGTCAAAGTGCCGGTGATCGCAGCCGGCGGCATCGGCGACGCCCGCGGCATGGTAGCCGCCTTGGCGTTGGGCGCTTCGGCGGTGCAAATCGGTACCGCTTATCTGCTGACGCCGGAATCCAAGATCAGCCAATTGCATCGCGATGCATTGAAGCAGGCGCACGACGACAGCACCGTGTTGACCAATGTGTTCACTGGTCGGCCGGCGCGCGGCATCGTCAATCGTGTGGTGGCCGAGCTTGGCCCGATCTCAAGCGACAGTCCGGAATTCCCCTTAGCCGCCAACGCCATCGGTCCACTGCGCGCAAAGGCCGAGGCGGTGGGCTCTACCGACTTCACACCGCTATGGTCGGGCCAGACGCCGACCCTGGCGCGCGAGATGCCGGCCGGCGAATTGACTACGAAATTGGCGGTCGAAGCCATCGATTTGCTGAGCAGGCTATCCAGCAAGGCATAACTTTTTGTAACAGGGCAGGGGCTGCTTTTCCGTGCAGGGTATGGGGTATATTGGGATCGTGCCGAGTTAGAAAAGTGTGGCGATGCAATAGAATTATATTTGCGATTGACGGCCTTATTCGGCGCGGAGCAATGTCCGCGCCGTTCGTTTTCCGACGGTGATTCTATTTCGGCAATTCGTTGCCGCGGCCGATATTGCGGATGATTTCGGCCAAATGCGGCTTGCGCTCCAATAGCGCGCGGCGGTATTCGCCCAACGCCATCAGCATCTTGCCCTTGCGTTCAAGCAACTCGTCGGCGTAATCGACCATGCGGGTGTTGGGCCAGGCGTGCGGGCGCAGGTCGAGCAACGCCAGGAACGCTTCGCGCTCGCGTCCGGGATTGTGTTGCGCCAGCAGGATCGCGGTCGCTGCGGTCGAGCGCGATATGCCCGCGTGGCAATGCACCAGCAAATGCCCATCCTTACCTGAGCTTTGCAACGACTGGCCGAAATCCAGCAGCTTCTTTACATCGTCGCGGCCGGGCGCTTGAAAGCCCGGATAGGCGCCCACCACGTCGTCGAACCGCAGGGTCAAACGCTCGTGGCTGGGATAGAAGCGAAAGCTGTCGGGCTCGGGTTCCTGCGGATCGATGATCGACAGCACATGCGACACCCGGGCGTCGCGAAACTGATCGAGCTCGGGAATGCCGCAAATCGTGACGTCGAAAGGAACGAGGGTACGGACCATGGCCGATCACGCTTTTCTGCTCGGCAGATGCCGTTTCAAAGAGGAAATGGTGGGCGCTACAGGGATTGAACCTGTGACCTTCCCCGTGTGAAGGGGACGCTCTCCCGCTGAGCTAAGCGCCCGTGATACTCAAAGCCGCCGGGCTGCGATATACGGGCCTGGGCCGCCCCTGTCAAGAAAGCCGCGGCAGGGCGGCCAGGCCGCGCAAAGCCTCGGGCAGGGCCGAAAATCGATCGATCAAAACGTCGGCGCCGAAGCTGGCGGCGGGCTCGATGGTATAGCCCCAGGTGACGGCGATCACGGGAATGCCGGCGGCCTTGGCGGCCTGCACATCGTGGATCGAATCGCCCACCATGACGGCGCGTTGGTGGTTGCGATCCAGGCGGCGCAACAGATGCAACAAATGGCCGGGATCGGGCTTGCGCATGGCGAAGGTATCGGCGCCGGCCACGTCGCCGATATAGCGGCTCAGCCCCAGGGCATCGAGGATGTCGCGCGCGGGCTGCTCGAATTTGTTGGTACACACCGCCATGCTGATGCCTTCGCCGTGCAGCGTGGCCACCACATCTGCGACATTGGGATAAAGCGTGGTGCGGCCCACCGGATCGGCCCGGTAATGATCGATGAAGCGGCGGGTTAGACGCAGCAAAGTGGCCTCGGTCAGTTCATGGCCGCGCAGGCGAAACGCCTTGGCCACCATCGCCTTGCCGCCTTCGCCCATCAGATCGCGTGAGGTCTGATCGTCGATCGGCTCGAAACCCTGCTCGACCAGCACCTTGTTGACCGCGGCGCCAACGTCCAGCGCGCTGTCGATCAAGGTGCCGTCGAGGTCGAAGATGATGGTGTCGATGATGCGGTTGGCCATGCTGCATAGATGCCCGCAGTGGCTGCAATCGGCAAGGGGTTGGGAGGGTTTTCCTGGCGCATGGCGCCAACCCGCACAATATGGCATTGTCCTTTGCGTTCAATATCTTGCGGGCGATGCTTCAAGATGATCTTGGTTTGCCGTCATGGCCGATAAACTGGCCGCGCTGATCCTGGCCGCCGGGGCGGGCAAGCGCATGCGCTCGGCCCGGCCTAAGGTGCTGCACGAACTGGCTGGCCGGACCATGATCGGCCATGTCCTGGCCCATGTCGCGCCCATCGCCGGGAAGGTCGTGGTGGTGGTGGGCCCCAATCAGCAGGAGGTTGCCAAGGCCGTCGCGCCCCATATGGCGGCGATCCAGGACCAGCCCCTAGGCACCGCTCATGCGGCGCGCGCCGGGGTGCCCGCCCTGGGTCATTGGCCGGGCGAGGTTTTGATCCTGTTCGGCGATACGCCGTTGGTTTCGACCGCGACTTTGCGCAGGCTGGTCGCCAAGCGGCGCAAGACCGGAGCCGCGCTGGCGGTGTTGGGTTTTCGCCCCGTGGATCCTTCGCCCTATGGGCGATTGATCACCGGCAAAGACGGCGCGCTGGAAGCGATTGTCGAATCCAAGGATGCCTCGGTCGAGCAACGCCGCATTGATCTCAGCAACTCCGGCGCCATGGTCGTCGATGGCAAATTGTTGCCCGAATTGCTGCGCAAGGTCGGCAACCGCAACAGCAAGAAGGAATATTACCTGACCGAGTTGGTCGCCCTGGCGCGCAAGGCAGGCCAGCGCTGCGACTATGTCGAAGGGCCACCTGAGGAATTTCTCGGCATCAACAACCGTGCCGAACTGGCGGCGGCCGAGGCCGCCTTGCAACGGCAATTGCGCGAGCGGGCGATGGCAAACGGCGCCACTCTGACCGATCCGAGCAGCGTTTGGTTTTCCTGGGACACCAAACTGGGCCGCGACGTGGTGGTCGGCCCCAACGTCTTCTTCGGTCCGGGCGTCACGGTGAGCGACGATGTTGCCATTCGCGGCTTCTGCCATATCGTCGGCGCCAAGATCGGCCAGGGCAGCAGCGTTGGTCCTTTCGCGCGGCTGCGGCCCGGCGCGGTGTTAGGTCGGAACGTGCACATCGGCAATTTCGTCGAGATCAAAGCCACAACCGTGGCCGATAACGCCAAGATCAATCATCTGACCTATATCGGCGATGCCTCAGTGGGCCGTGCTAGCAATATCGGCGCTGGCGCAATTACGGTAAATTACGACGGCTTTGGCAAATATCGCACCGAGATCGGCGACGACGTATTCATCGGCTCGAATGCGTCGCTGGTGGCGCCGGTCAAGATTGGCAGGGGCGCCACCGTCGGCGCCGGCAGCGTGGTTGTCAGCGATGTGCCAGCCAATTCGTTGACTATCGCCCGGCCGCGGCAACGCGACATCGCGGGCGCGGCGCCGAAATTGCGGGCGCGTAACAAGGCGAAAGCGGAAGCGGCCAAGGCGAAACGCAAATAGGAGCAGGCGCATTCATGTGCGGCATCATCGGCATTCTTGGCAAACAACAGGCGGCACCGCTTCTGATCGACGCGCTGCGGCGGCTGGAATATCGCGGCTACGACTCGGCCGGCATTGCCACCCTGGTGAACGGCCATATCGAGCGCCGCCGCGCCGAGGGCCGGCTGGATAATTTGGCGCATCTGGTCGAGCGCCAACCGCTCAGCGGCACCACCGGTATCGGCCACACGCGCTGGGCCACGCACGGCAAGGCTACCGAGCGCAACGCTCATCCGCACGCCACGCATCGAGTTGCTGTCGTGCATAACGGCATTATCGAGAATTTCCAGGAACTGCGCGAGGAGGCGGAGGCGCAAGGCTCGGTGTTCGAGACCGACACCGATACTGAAGTGATCTGCCAGATGCTGACCAACTACCTGGAGCAGCAGAAATCGCCGGAGGAATCGATGCGTCTGGCGATGGAAAAATTGCGCGGCGCGTTTTCGCTAGCGGTGATCTTTGCCGGCCGTTCCGATCTGATGATCGGCGCGCGCCGCGGCGCGCCGCTGGCGGTCGGTTATGGCGAAGGCGAGATGTTCCTAGGCTCGGATGCGCTGGCGCTGGCGACTTTGACGCGCCGCATCGCCTATCTCGAGGAAGACGATTGGGTGGTGTGTACGCAAAACGACGCGCGTGTCTATAACGGCAGCAAGCCGGTGATGCGCGAGATCAAGCAGACCGCGCTGTCGGGGGCTATGATCGGCAAGGGCAACTATCCGCATTTCATGCTCAAGGAGATTTGCGAACAGCCGGCGGTGATCGGCGACACCTTGCAAAGCTTCGTCAATCCGTTGACCCGTAAAGTGACGTTGCCTGATCTGCCGTTCGATTTCGCCAAGGTGCCTAGGCTGACGATCGTGGCTTGCGGCACAGCCTATCTTGCCGGCCTGGTGGCGAAATACTGGTTCGAGAAGATTGCGCGGCTGCCGGTCGAGATCGACGTCGCGTCGGAATTCCGCTATCGCCAGGCGCCGATGCCCGAGGGCGGCGTGACCCTCGCGATTTCCCAGTCAGGCGAGACGATCGATACTTTGGCGGCGATCAATTACGCTCGACGTCAGAAACAAGTCGTGCTGTCGGT
>JBBSNV010000045.1:0-9093 GCA_038260375.1 Reyranellales bacterium | reverse complement strand
CGAGCGGTTCAGGCGGCCTGCTTACGCCGTGCCGCCAGTTCCACCAGATTGGCCCAATTGGCCATCGACATCAGATGCGAATAAATCAGGTGCAGCCAGCCCTTGGCACGCCATTCGAGGAACACCTCGTTGGGCAGGGCATTGAAGCGCTGCTCGTCGACGATGCGGAAGCCGCCCAGCGATACCTTTTCCGCGCCGGCGATGGTGGCGTTGGCCTGGTTTTCGATCAGCAGATTGTGCTGGTTCAGCGCCTGGCCGAACTCGCGCGTCTGCACGTTGTTGCCCTGGAATGCGGAGCAGAAATTCAGCGCGTTTTGCGTCAATTGCGAGGGCTTGCCGTCGGCTTCGAACAAAGGCGTGCCGCCGCTTTCAGTCACGAACTTGCTGTCCTCGTCGATGCACAGCAGGAATTGCAGGCCATCCGGTCCTTCCATGAAGATGAACGGATAGCGCCGGATATAGGCTGGCACGTAGTGGCCGACCGCCCATTGCCCTTGCTCGTCGACGAACAGGTTTTCCGAATTGCGCAAGCCCATCACCGCCAACGGCGCGGGCGTGGCATCGGCGGAAAACACGATCGGGTAACTGCGCTGCACCAGGGCGAACTCGACCGAATTGATCGGCACCGAATTGGCGCCGCTGGCGAAGCCGAAATCGGCGTCGCGCTTGAGCTGCTTTTTGTCGTGCACACGCGCGTCGAGCGGCCGCGGCTTGTGGTAGAAAAGCGGCAACGTGCCGAGTGCCGGTTGCATCGCGGAATCGGTCGGATTCGTCGCCATATTGTCTGTTCCTTTGCCCTGGGCCATCGGTTCGGATCCACTCACTTTATCGAAAATCGCCCGCCTTTGAGGCAGCGCGCGACGCCATAAAGCCCCGCCCTGCCGGGCCAGGTCAAGGCCCCGTGACAGGCATAAAAGCGATAAAATCGGTTGAAAATACGGCCCGGTATCCCTAATTCCTTCCACAGGCTATATTAAGGGCCGGCCCGTTAATGCCGCCGGTTTAAGGATCCCAGTGATGGATGGTTTGCTAACCCCCAGTTCAACCCCGGTCGTCGTCACCGACAGTGCCGCCAAGCGCATTGCGCACCTGATGGCCAAGGAGGCTTCGCCCAGCCTGTTCCTACGCGTTTCAGTGTTAGGCGGCGGCTGCTCCGGCTTCCAATACTCTTTCGCCTTCGACGATGCCCGGGCCGAGGACGACACGATGATCGAAAAGAACGGCGCCAAGGTGGTAATCGACAGTACCTCGCTGGATCTGCTGCAGGGTTCGGAAATCGATTTCGTCGAGGATATGGTTGGCGCGGCCTTCACCATCCGCAACCCAAATGCGTCGTCGAGTTGCGGCTGCGGCAATTCTTTTAGCGTTTAGGTGCGCAGCGTCTGACCGAACACCGCATTCGAGCAAGGCCGGCAAACCGCCGGCCTTTTCTTTTGTGCCCCGGGCTTTCCTTTTACGCCCTTTCTTTTTAAGCTGGGCACATCGACAATCGCCAAGATGAAAATAGCCACTTTCAACGTCAACTCGATCCGCCGCCGCATCGGCAGCCTGATCACCTGGCTCAACGAAGCGCAGCCCGACGTGGTGCTGCTGCAGGAGTTGAAATGCCAGGACGAGCAGTTTCCTGCCCTCGATTTGTCCGGAGCCGGCTATCAATCGGCCATGGTCGGGCAGAAGGCCTATAACGGCGTCGCCATCCTTTCCAAGCACAGGATCGACGTTACTCTGCGCGCCTTGCCGGGCGAAGACGCCGACGACCACGCCCGCTACATCGAAGCCGATATCGACGACGGCAAAATGAAGCTGCGCGTGGCCTCGATCTATCTCCCCAACGGCAATCCGATCGACACGCCGAAATTCCCCTACAAGCTGCGTTTCCTCGAACGATTGCGCGCACGGGCACAAGAGCTATTGGCGCTCGATCGTCCCGTGGTGTTGGGCGGCGACTACAACGTGGTACCGGCCGACGAGGACGTTTACGACCCGGTCGCGGTCAAAAACGATGCGTTGATGCAACCCGAAACGCGGCTGGCCTTCCGCTCCATCATCAATCTCGGCTACACCGAAGCGTTCCGCGCTTTGCACAGCGAGCCGCATCAATACACGTTCTGGGACTACCAGGCCGGCGCCTGGCCACGCGACAATGGCTGGCGCATCGATCACCTGCTGCTGTCGCCGCAGGCCGCCGACCGGCTGCAGGAATGCGTAATCGACCGCTCGGTGCGCGGCCGGCCCGAAGCGTCCGATCATACGCCGATATGGTGTCGTCTTGGCTAGTTCGCAGCCGCCATTCGAGGGCGGCTGCCTATGCGGCGCGGTGCGTTATCGCGTGCAAGGCCCGGCGATTGCAGCCGCGACCTGCCACTGCGCCATGTGCCGCCGCGCCGCGGGCGCGCCGTTCGTCAGCTTCGGCGTGGTGCCTTCGGATCAATTTAGTTGGACCCGCGGCAAGCCCAAGCTCTACCGCTCTTCGGCAACGGGGCGACGCCATTTCTGCGGCGAGTGCGGCGCGCAACTCACGGTCGAATCGACCGACCGGCCGGGTTCGATCGAGTTCACGCTCGGCACCTTGGACGAGCCGGACAAGCTCATCCCGACCTACCACGTCTGGTGCATGAGCCAGCTGCGTTGGGTTCATGTTTCGCCGGCCGAGCCGCAATTGACCGCCAACACCGCGCAAGCGGTGGCAGACAGCGGCTTCGTGATCCCGCGTCACACCAGCTGGGGCGAGCCGGAGCAGTAACGCCCCGGCTTCGCTGCCCGCCTAGATGTCGGCGTAAATGTGCTTCTCGGCCTTGCCGCCGGGATGCACCACGGCACCCTTCTCCGCCGAGCCCACGGTCTGGGCATAACGCCATAGTGCGCCGGCTTGGTAGTCGTTGATCCTCGGCTTCCACAGCTTGCGCCGCTTCGCCAGTTGAACCTCCGACAGCTCGACGTTCAAGATGCCTTTGCGCGCGTCGATGACGATGATGTCGCCGTCCTTCAACAGGCCGATCGGCCCGCCGACTGCGGCCTCAGGCCCGACATGGCCGATGCAAAAGCCGCGTGTGCCGCCGGAGAAGCGCCCGTCGGTGATCAACGCCACCTTGTCGCCCATGCCCATGCCATACAGCGCCGCCGTGGTCGACAGCATCTCGCGCATGCCCGGCCCGCCCTTGGGCCCCTCGTAACGGATCACCAGCACTTCGCCTTCCTTGAAGCGCTTGTTGACCACCGCGTCGAAGCATTCCTCTTCGCTTTCGAACACGTGCGCCGGCCCACGGAAAGTCTGCTTCTCCATCCCGGCAACTTTAACGATGGCGCCTTCAGGGGCCAGATTGCCACGCAAGCCCACCACGCCGCCGGTCGGCGTGATGCAATTCTTCACGCGATAGACCACGTCCTGGTTGGTGGGAAATTTCACCTCGCGGTGGTTCTCCGCCAATGTCTTGCCGGTGACGGTCAGGCAATCGCCATGCAGCAAGCCGTTGTCCAACAGCTCCTTGATGACGACGGGAATACCGCCGACGCGGAACATGTCGAGCGCTACGTATTTGCCGCCCGGCTTGAGGTCGGCAATGTACGGTGTTTTCTTGAATATCCTGGCTACTTCATGCAAATCGAAATCGATGCCCGCTTCATGTGCCATGGCCGGCAGATGCAATGCGGCGTTGGTCGAACCGCCGGTCGCGGCGACCACAGTGGCGGCATTCTCCAGCGCGCGACGCGTGACGATGTCGCGCGGGCGGATACCGAGCTTGATCAGATTCATCACCGCCTTGCCGCTCTCTTCGGCATATTCGTCGCGCGTCTCGTAGGGTGCCGGGGCACCGGCCGAGCCCGGCAATGCCAGGCCGATCGCCTCTGACACGCAGGCCATTGTGTTGGCAGTGAACTGGCCGCCGCACGAGCCGACCGATGGGCAAGCCACGCATTCCAGTTCGTGCAAAGCGCGATCGCCCATCTTGCCCGCGGCAGGCATGCCGACGCCTTCGAACACATCAACGACCGTAACATCTCGTCCGCGGAAGCGGCCCGGCAGGATCGAGCCGCCATACATGAACACCGCCGGCACGTTGAGCCGCAGCATGGCCATCATCATGCCGGGCAGCGACTTGTCGCAGCCGGCCAAGGCCACCAGCGCGTCGTAGCAATGGCCGCGCATGGTCAATTCGACCGAATCGGCGATAACCTCGCGACTGGCTAAGGACGACTTCATGCCGGCATGGCCCATGGCGATGCCGTCGGTCACGGTGATGGTGGTGAATTCGCGCGGTGTGCCGGATGCAGCATCGACACCCTTCTTGACCGCCTGTGCCTGGCGGCTAAGCGAGATGTTGCAGGGCGCGGCCTCGTTCCAGCAGGTGGCCACGCCGACCAGCGGCTGGTGGATCTGCTTGTCGGTTAGCCCCATGGCGTAGAGATAGGAGCGGTGCGGCGCCCGCTCCGGCCCCTCGGTAACGTGGCGGCTCGGCATCTTGGCCTTGTCGAATGTCGGGTTGGGATGCAGCACCGGCTTGTCGACCGCCACCTTGATTTTTCCCTTTGCGGGCGCGGCCTTAGCCTTATTCTTGGTAGCCATTTCGGGTTCCCCAAATACTGGAATTGCCTAGTTTCGGGCCGGACTATAGCAAACCCGATTGGATTTTCCGCAAGAATGCGCGTCCTTCCGGCCTTATAGGGCATGCCGGCCATGCCCAGCCTGGCGTTGCCGCCCCGCCCCATCGGCCGCTAATCTCGCCCGCCCCGCAACCAGCCCGCCTGCAGCGCTCCCCGTGGAACTCTGGCCATGGAACTTTGGATAGCCATCACCATCGTGGCCGCTCTCCTGCAATGCGTGCGCACCGCGCTGCAGCAGAAGCTGAAGGCGTTGCTGACGACCAATGGCGCCAATTTCGTGCGCTATCTCTACGGCGCGCCGCTGTCGTTACTGGCCTTGGCGCTGATCGCCGCCAATGCCGGTTGGAGCCTGCCCCAGGCCTCGCTGTATTTCGTGGCGTTCTGCGCACTGGGTGGCATCGCCCAGATCGTGGCGACCTCGCTGCTGATCTACGCCTTCACGTTGCGCAACTTTGCCGTCGGCACTGCCTATTCCAAGACCGAGACGGTGCAGGCCGCGCTGTTCGCCACCCTGTTGCTGGCCGAGCCATTAAGCTTATGGGCCTGGATCGGTATTGCCATCAGCCTGTTCGGCGTCTGGGTGTTGTCCATGCGCGGCGCCGGCAAAGGCCTGGCCATGGTGCTGACAGGTTGGACGCAAAAATCCGCGCTGGTCGGTATCGCCTCGGGCACCGGCTTTGCCATCGCCGCGGTATCGATCCGTGTCGCTTCGCTGTCGCTGCCCAGCGGCGATTTCGTGGTGCGCGCCATCATGACCCTAGCCGTCATGAACAGTCTGCAGACGGTGATGATGGCGGCTTATCTGTCGTGGCGCGAACGCGACACGATCGGCCGCGCGGTTGCTACTTGGCGATCCTCGGCGGTGGTCGGCGTGCTGAGCGTCACCGGTTCGGCCTGCTGGGCGCTGGCCATGACGTTGGAAAACGCCGCCCATGTGCGCGCGGTGGGCCAGATCGAATTGATCTTCACCTTCATCGCCTCACGCTATCTGCTGCACGAACGCCCGAGCTGGGGCGAGATATTAGGCGCGTTGTTGGTGGTGGCCGGTGTGGTGACGATCTTGCTGCGCGGCGCCTAGAGCCTTAGCAATAGAGCGGATTCACAGGCACTAGCGCCGGCGCAATTTGTGCTGGACGTAATCGACCGCCGGCTTGGACAGCGCCACGACCAATGTGCCGATCAGCACCACCAAGGCCGGCCTGACACCGCCGATCAAGCTCCAATCCAGGCTTAACACGCGCATGAAATCGATATTGCGCGCCAGTTGGTAGTAAAGCGCTTCTCCCAGGCCGGTGATCAACGTCGCGCCGATGGCCAGTGCCAGCAGTGACGGCAAGCCTGCGGCACGGCGAAAGCTGCTTAGCCAGCCGATCGCGCGATAGCCCATCATCCAAATGAACAGCCCGGCCATTACCGTGGGCTCATACACGTTGAGTTTCGATTGCAAGAAATAATGGATCGAGCCCAACAACGCCGCCAGATAGACCAGGCGGTGCAAATTCTGCCAGTGCCTCCCGCCCAGCCGCCGCACCATGCCGTCGGTCGAGGTGGCGGCCAGTGCCGCCAAGATCGCCAGCGCGACGAAACCGATGGTGAGATAGAGCCGGTTGACGATTTCACTGACCACCTTCGACAGGTCGAAGGCTTCGTCGACAATATAGGCGCCGAAATGCAGCGCCAGATAGACGAATGCGGCGACGCCGACCATGCGCCGCACCACCACCAGACGCGGCCAATTGAAGATTTGCCGTAGCGGTATGATCGCCAGCGAGATCAGCAACAGGCGAATGACCCACAGGCCCAGGCGATGGATCACTTCATTGACCGGCCGCGCGCCCAAATCGTCGGTCAGCATAGCGAAGATCACCGCCAAACCCGGCAACGCCACGCCGACCAGCACCGCGGTCTTGAACGGCGAGAATTTGGCGTTGCGCTCGTTCCACGGCAGGCCCAACGGCTTCTTGGCCGGCTTTCTCACGGATGACGACTTGGCGGATAAAGGCGCGGCGCTGTGAATCGCCGGCTTGCTGACTTCAGACACACGTTCTCCCAATGACACAGCCTAAGATTGGCCGCGCCGCCGCTCAACGACAATCAAGTTCGCGTGACGAGATCAACTGGCCAAACGCTGCAGTGCTTGCGTCAGCCGATCGCGCGTGGATTTGGCGTCGTCGCGCCGCTGGTGCTGCTCTTCGACCACTTCCGGCGGCGCCTTGGCGATGAAAGCCTGGTTAGCCAATTTACCGTCGATCTTGCCGATCTCGGCCTCGAGCTTGCCGATCTCCTTTTTCAGCCGCGCGCTCTCAGCGGCGAAATCGATGACATCGGCCAACGGCAAGCCATAAGTCGCTTCGTCGATCACGATTTGTACCGCGCCCTTGGGCATGGCGCCGGCCGCCGCATCGATCGACGCGGCTCGCGCCAATCGCTCGATCAAGGCGCCATAGCGCTGCAATCGGGATTTGGTCTCCTCACTGGCGCCCGATACCAACAGAGGAAGTTGCGCGCCAGCCGGTACATTCATTTCCGCGCGTACCGCGCGGATATCGGAGATCACCTTAATGAGCCAGCCGATCTCGGCCGCGGCGTCACGGTCCTGCAGCGCGGTCGACAGTTGCGGCCAAGCAGCGCGGATCAGGCCGGCCATCTTTCCGCCATCGGATTTGCCGATGAACTTCTCGAACAACTCTTCGGTGATGAACGGCATGATCGGGTGCAGCAGATGCAACATCTGGCCAATCGCCCACGCCGCCGTGGCACGAATCTCGGCTTGCGCCTTGGCATCGGCGTCGCCGCCTTGCAGCACCGGCTTGGCCAATTCGACGAACCAGTCGCAATAGGTGCCCCAGATGAAATCGTAGAGCGCGTTAGCCGCTTCGTTGAAGCGATACTCCTCCAAAGCCGTCGTCACTTTGGCGCTGGCGGCCGCCAATTCGCCGACCAGCCATTTGCTCAAAGTCAGCGTGCACTGCGCCGGATCGAACCCCGGCACCGGCTGGCAACCGTTCATTTCGCAAAACCGCGTAGCGTTCCACAGCTTGGTGGCGAAGTTGCGATAGCCCTCGACACGCTGTGGCGACAGCTTGATCTGCCGGCCTTGCGCCGCGACCGCAGTCAGGGTGAAGCGCAAAGCATCGGCGCCGTATTTATCGATCAGGTCCAATGGATCGATGATGTTGCCCTTGGACTTGGACATCTTCTGGCCCTTCTCGTCGGTCACCAGCGCATGCAGGTAGACGGTGTGGAAAGGCACCTCGCCCATAAAATGCATACCCATCATCATCATGCGGGCGACCCAGAAGAACAGGATGTCCAGCCCCGTCACCAGCACGTCCGTCGGGTAATAGCGTTTCAGTTCTTTGGTGTCGTCGGGCCAGCCCAGAGTCGAGAACGGCCACAGCGCCGAGGAGAACCAAGTATCGAGCACGTCGGTATCGCGCACGAGTTCGACCGGCTTGCCGTAATGCTTGACCGCCGCCGCGGTGGCTTCTTCTTCACTCAACTCAACAAACACATGATCGTCCGGCCCATACCAAGCCGGGATCTGATGGCCCCACCAGAGTTGGCGCGACACGCACCAGGGTTGGATGTTGTCCATCCATTGGAAGAACGTCTTCTCGGCCGATTTCGGAATGAGCTTGATGCGCCCGTTGCGCACCGCTTCGAGCGGCGGTTGGGCGAGAGTCTTGGCGTTGACGTACCATTGCTCGGTCAGCCATGGTTCGATCGCCACGCCAGAACGATCGCCATACGGCACGGAGTGAGTGTGGGCGTCGATCTTTTCGACCAGGCTTAGCTGCTCCAACGCCGCCACGATCTTCTCGCGCGCGGCGTAACGCTCCAGCCCGCGATACTCTTCCGGCACGTTCTCGTTGAGCTTGGCGTGCTGGTCGAAGATGTTGATGACCTCCAGGCCGTGCCGTTTGCCGACTTCGAAGTCGTTGAAATCGTGCGCCGGGGTGATCTTGACCGCGCCGCTGCCCTTCTCGGGATCTGAATATTCGTCGGCGACGATGGGAATGCGCCGGCCGACCAGCGGCAAGATGGCGTGCTTGCCGATCAAATCCTTGAAACGCTCGTCGTCGGGATGCACGGCGATCGCGGTGTCGCCCAGCATGGTCTCGGGCCGCGTCGTCGCAACCACGATGTGGCGGTCGGCCATGCCCTCGACCGGATAGCGGAAATACCACAGATAGCCTTTGACCTCGCGCGCTTCGACTTCGAGATCGGAGATCGCGGTCAGCAGCTTGCTGTCCCAATTGACCAGGCGCATGTCTTTATAGACCAGGCCTTGCTTGTAGAGATCGACGAACACCTTAAGCACGGCGAGCGATAGGCCTTCGTCCATGGTGAAGCGTTCGCGCGACCAATCGGCCGATGCGCCCAGCCGGCGCAACTGGCCGGTGATGGTACCGCCGGATTGCTCCTTCCACAGCCAAACGCGCTTGATGAACTCGTCGCGGCCCATGTTGCGGCGGTTCAAGCCTTGGG
>JBBSNV010000044.1:0-9152 GCA_038260375.1 Reyranellales bacterium | reverse complement strand
GTAGGGCGGATGCAGATAGGCCGGCTGCTGGTCCGGCCTATTGCGTCGGTAACCGATCGGGTCGCTCATTGCTTGCCAGGATCCTTCACGTCTTTGATCTGGTCGAATTCGACGTTATAGAGATGGCCGTCAACCTTCTCGACCTTACGGATATAGACGGTCTGGGTGATGTCGCGGGTTTCGGCATCGATGCTGATCTGGCCGCGCGGGCTCAGCCAGCTCATGCCCTTGGCCGCGGCCAGGAACTTGTCGCCATTGGTATCGCCACCCGTCTTCTTGAGCACTTGATAGATCAGGTCCATGCCGTCCCAGCCGCCCAACGACATGAAGTTGGGGCGCATGCCGGGATTGGCTTTCTGGAAGTCGGCGACATATTGCAGATTTTCTTTCGATTTATGCGCGGCCGAATAATGATGCGAGGAGATCACGCCCAGCGCCGTGTCGCCCATCGCATCCAAGATGTCGTCGTCCAGCACGTCGCCGGTGGCGATCAGCTTGATGCCGGCCTTGGCCAAGCCGCGCTCGGCGAACTCCTTCATAAAGCCGGTGCCCTCGCCCGAGGGCACGAAAGCGAACACCGCATCGGGCGCGGCATCCTTGGCGCGTTGCATGAACGGGCCGTAATCGGGATTCTTCAGCGGGATGCGGGCGGAGCCGACCACCTCGCCGCCGCCGGCGGCGAAGGTCTTCTTGAACTGGTTCTCGGCATCGATGCCCGGGCCGTAATCGGTCACCAGGATGTAGACCTTCTTGATTTTGTTCTTAGCCGCCCAATCGGCGATGCCGGCCGATACCTGCGGCAGGGTGAAAGAGGTGCGCAGGATATAGGGCGACTTGGTGGTGATGGCCGAGGTGGCGGCAGCCATCACGATCATCGGCTTCTTGGCTTCTTCCGACAGTGGTGCTGCAGCAAACGCCAGCGGCGTTAGGCCGAAGCCGGCCAGGATATCGACCTTGTCGTTGACAATTAGTTCCTGCGCCAGGCGCTTGGTGACGTCGGGCGCGGTGCCGGTATCGTCCTTGAGAATGACTTGGATCTTACGGCCGGCCACCGTATCGCCATGCGTTTTGATGTAGAGCTTGACCGCTGCATCGATCTGTTTGCCGGTCGAAGCGAACGGCCCGGACATCGGCAGGATCAGGCCGATCTTGACCGGATCGGCCGCTTGCGCCGGCGCGCCCGCCAGTGACGCCAAAGCGATCGCGGCGATTGCAGCCAATGTCTTGAGCAGTTTCATGGTCCCTCCGGTTAAGCGCTCTTGGGGCGCTTGAAGGGATCATGTTAGTGCGGCGGGCCACTCGCTCAAATAGCGATATTAGCCCGGCACGGCCGCGGTTTCCTCGCGATGGCTGACGGCGAATTCGGACAAAGCCAGGGCGATCGCCGCGCAGGCGGCAATCCCCGCCACCATGGGCAGCGAGGTGTTGTCCACGAAAGCGCCGCTCAGCGCGATGATCGCCGAGCCGATCGCCAATTGGATCGTGCCCATCAAGGACGAGGCGGTGCCCGCTACCGCGCCATGCCGGGTCAGCGCCAACACCGAGGTCACCGGCATGACAAAGCCCAGGAAGCCGAAGCCGACGAACAGGATCGCCATCAACACGATCAGGCTGTGCACGCCGGAAGCGGTGACGACGAAGGCGGCGATCATCGCCAAAGCGAAGCCCCAGGCAGTCGGCCGCACGATACGACGCAGTCCAAAGCGCGCGCCCAGTCGACCGTTGAACTGGCTGCAGATGAAGAACGAGGCGGCGTTGAGCGAGAACAACAGGCTGTATTGCATCGGCGTCAGCCCGTATTGCCGCGTGAACACGAACGAGGAGTTCGACAGGAAGACGAAGAAGGCCGAAATGGCAAAAGCGCCAACCAAAGTCATGCTCATGAACTCGCGGTTGCGCAGCAACATCCAAGCGGCACTGACCATACCGCGGAAGCTGCTCTCGGCGCGCGCCTCGGCCGGCCGCGTTTCGCCGACGAAGAACACCGCCAGTACCAACCTGATCGCGGCAGCGCCGGTCACCAGCCAGAACACGCCGCGCCAGCTCGACAAATCGCTGATCATGCTGCCGACCAGCGGCGCCAGCAATGGCGAGATGCTGACCACCAGCATCAGCAAGGACAGCAGCCGCACCTCGTCCAGCCCGCTATGCAGGTCGCGCACGATGGCGCGGGCGATAATCATGCCGGCGGCGCCGCCAATTCCCTGGATGGCGCGGAACACGATCAAGGTCTCGATACTGGTGGCCAGCGCGCAGCCGATGCTGGCGGCGGCGAATATCACGATGCCGACATAAAGCGGCTTCTTGCGTCCGATCACGTCGGAGATCGGCCCATAGACCAATTGGCCAATGGTGAAGGTGATGAAGAACGAGGTCAGCGTGATCAACACCGAATCGGTATCGGCGTGCAGATCGGCGCCGATCGCCGGCAGCACCGGTAAATACATATCGACCGCGAACGGACCGATCGCGGTCAGCAAGCCCAGGATGATGGCGTTGCGATAGAAGCCGGCTTTGCCCGGGGCGGATGCTTGCATTTTATAACTCGACTAAAAGCGGCGCTTCCGCCGCTTTGCTCTGAGCGACTCTTCGCCGCCGTCGAACGCCGCCTATTGCATTGTTCGATCAGGCGCGGAAATACGGCTTGTCGCCCAGAATGGCGGCGCGGTGCATGATGCGTTCGTCGCGATAATCGTCGACGGCGTAATGCTGGGTGATGCGGTTGTCCCAGAATGCCACGGCGTTGGGCTTCCAGCTCCAGCGCACCACGTATTCCGGCTTTTGAATATGCTGATTGAGGAAGCGCAGGATGGCGTCGCTCTCGGCCGGCGGCAGCTCGCGGATGCGGGTGGTGAAGCCGTCATTGACGAACAACGCCTCCTCGCCGGTCTCCGGATGTGTGCGGATCACCGGATGCACCACCGGCGGATGCTTGGCGACAGCCTGCCTGTACTTATCGTCGCCGGCGTTCTGCACCGCCTTCAGATCGGGCGGAAACGAGCGGGTAAAATCGTGGATCGCGGTCGAGCCGCGCAGCAGTTTCTGCATGCGCTCGGACAGGCCGAGGAAGGCTGCCCGCATATTCGACCACAAGGTGTCGCCGCCATGCGGCGGCAATTGCCGTGCATAGAGGATCGCGCCCATCGGCGGATCCTCGATGAAGGTGACGTCGGTGTGCCAATTGGCATTGTCGGTCGGGTTGGCCGGATTGTTGCGCAGTTCGACGATTTCCGGCACGCCGGCGGTGGGATACACCGGATGGATGTGCAAGGTGCCAAAGCGCGCGGCAAAATCGCGATGCTGTTGCGGCGTCATGTGCTGGTCTTGGAAGAACACGACGCGATGCTTGAGCACCGCCGAGCGGATGCCGGACAACGTCTCGTCGTCGAGATCGTGCGAAAGATCGACACCCTGCACGATGGCGCCGATATTCGGCGTCACCGGATTGATGATGAAATTTCTTGAAGCCATAACCCGTTTCCTCCCTCGGTACGGATCAGTCTAGCCCCATCGCACGATCTGCAAAATGGCCCGCGTGCTCGCTATGTGCCTTTCGCATGCGCTGCCATCCGATCGAGAGTTTCCGACCAGCCCTGCTCCATGCCCTTGAGCATTTCGGCCGCCACCGGCGCCAGGCCGACGGCGCTGGTCTTCATTACCAGCCTTGTCTTGTTCCCTTGCGCAGCGAAAGTCACTTCGGTGAAGGCCTCCAGCAGGGCATCCCCGGCGTTGTCCTCGGCGACGCTGACGAACACCAGGCGCTGGTCGGGCTCGACGTCGCGATAGGTGCCGCTCATCGGATAATCGGTGCCGTCGGGCCCGCGTATTACGATACGCAGCCTGCCGCCCGGCCTTGCATCGACCTCGCACACCGGAGCGGTGAAGCCCCGCGGACCCCACCATTCCTTCACTTGTTTGGCCTCGGTCCACGCCTGGAACACACGCTCGACCGGCGCGTCGATCAGCCGTTCGATCACCAGTTCTTGCTCGCTCATGACGCTAGCTCTGAGCGCCGGCGTAATTGACCATCCATGGCGTGCCGAAGCGATCGACAACCATGCCAAAACCTTCAGCCCAGAAGGTGTTCTGGAACGGCATCCTCACCTTGCCGCCAGGGGCCAGGGCGTTGAAGATTTTTTCGCCTTGCGCCTTGCTTTCGGGCGCCAGCGAAACACTGAAGCCGCCCATTGGCGTGTAATGGCCCGGCGGCGCATCGGACGCCATCAAGATCACGTCGCCCACATTCATGCTGACATGCATGATTTTCTTCTCCCAACCCTTGGGCGTCGGATTGTCGCCCGGCGGCGCTTGGTCGTAGGTCATCATCATCGCGATCTTGCCGCCCAGCGCTTTTTCGTAAAAACGAAAAGCTTCCTCGCAATTGCCGTTGTAAGTGAGATAGGGATTGATCTTCATACTGGTCTCCTGTCGTTAAAGAGCTATTTCTCGGCCATGACTTTAAGACTGGCCAAGCCGGTTTCAAAATCGCGGCCGATCATCTTGTCCATGTTCATGAACAAGCCCATCACCCGCATCATCAGCGAGGCCGGTCCGGTCATCGCCCAGGTTACGCGCGTCGTGTTGCCGCTCGGCTGCAGGGTGAATTCGGCTTGATTATGCGCCTTGAATGGCCTGAGGAAATTCAGGTCGATGACAATGCGCGACGGCGGCAAGGCTTGCAGGATTTGCATGCTGCCCGAACCCACATTCTTGTTGCCCTCCCAAGCGTAGGTCGCGCCCTTACCGCGCGTGATGGCACCGTAGCTGCGTTGTAGATTGGGATCGCGGTTCTCGTAAGGCGACCAGGATGTCCAAACGTAGAAATCCTCGATCAGTGGAAATATCTTTTCCGCCGGAGCGGCGATATCGATCGAACGCTCGACGCGAAAACTTTTCATGCAACCTCCGTCAGGCTTTGGCTAAATACGCATCCAGTTGATCCATGGTGCCACCCCAACCACCACGCATGCTCTCATTGCCTTCGATGAAGGTCTGGCGTTCGGCCGCGCTGCTCGTCAGAGAACGAGACCACGAATAACAGCTTCTCCGGCTTGACGATCTCGCGATAGACGAACTTGCCCCACATCGATTGGCCGGTGGGCGATTCCATGCCGTAGAGGAAGATGCCGCCCGGCCGCAGGTCGACCTTGCTGACCAACATCTTGAAGCCTTTCGGTCCCCACCATTTCTTCATCTCGGCGGCGTCGGTCCAGGCCTTGAACACGCGCTCGCGCGGCGCGTTGAACAGGCGGGAAATGACGAATTCGCCCTCGGCCGGTTTACCGCCGGGATTATTGTGATCGGTCATGATGCTATCCTCACGTTAAATGTTGGCTTCGACAGCAGCGGCCAGCTGCTGGATCAATTGCTTGGTGCCTTGCTCGCGCGAACCGGCATCGTCGTAGCCGTCGAGGAACACGCCCTGCTCGGTCAGGACGAGGTGTGTGCCCTTGTCCGATGGCTTGAACTCGATCGTCGCCAAGGACACCGAGATGCGCTGCTCGCCGATATGCATCTCGTAGCCATAGACGATGCGTTGGTTGGGCACGATGTCGAAATAATGCGCGTCGAACACATGCGGCGGCGCACCCGGTGGACCGCCGCTCAAATGCTCGCGACCGCCGATGCGGAAATCGAATTGATAATCGGTCTTCTCCCAGCCTTCCGGGCCGACGAACCAGCGGCCCTTCTTGTCTTTGTTCGACCAGGCAGCGAAGACGCGCGCCGGCGCGGCTTTAAGGTTGCGCTTGATGGTGAAGGTGGAATGCACGGCGCTGTGCTGGCTCATGACAAATCCTCTACTTGCTCTTTTCCGCTTCGACTTCTTCAGCGAGAAACTGCGCCAGCCGGTCGAGCCGGCGCTCCCAACTGGCCCGCGTGCGCGCGATCCAATCCTCGGCCGACTGCAACACTTGCGGCTCGATGCGGCAGGTGCGCACCCGGCCCTGCTTCAGCGACGTCACCAGCCCGCTGTGCTCCAGCACCTGTAAATGCTGCATCACCGCCGACAACGACATGTCGAGCGGCTTGGCCAACTCGCTGACCGAAGCCGGCCCTAGAGTTAAACGCTCGACCATGACCCGGCGCGTCGGATCGGCCAGGGCTTGGAACACAGGATCGAGGCCGGCTTGATAGTTAAGCATTCACTTAGGTATCATCTGATGATCATCACCGCAAGTGTCTTTTTTCCCGCGGGAACCCGCGAAAAATGCCCTAGGCTGGTGTAGCTCCCAGCAGAGGAGCAACGAGGGGGAGCGTCGATCGTGGCAGGGCTGGCCAATGTGCTGTTCAACGGCATCGCCTACGGCATGCTGCTGTTCATCATTGCCGTCGGTCTGTCGGTGACGATGGGCCTGATGGGTTTCGTCAACCTGGCCCACGGCGCCTTCGCCATGCTGGGCGGCTACGTCACCGCGCAACTCATGCTGCAAGCCGGCCTGCCCTTCCTGCTCACTTTGCCGATGGCTTTCCTGATCGCCGCCGCGGTCGGACTGATGCTGGAACGCACGCTCTATCGCCGCCTCTATCGCGCCAGCGAACTCGACCAGGTGCTGTTGACCATCGGCATCGTGTTCATGTCGGTCGCAGCCACGACCTATTTCTTCGGCTCGAGTCAGCAGCCGATCAAAGTGCCCAGTTGGTTGACCGGCCAAGTGTCTTTCGCCGGTCTCGACTTCGGCGTCTACCGACTGTTCCTGATCGTCGTCGGCGTCATCATCACCATCGCATTGATCCTAGGCATGGAGCGCACACGGCTGGGCGCGCGCATCCGCGCTGCGGTCGACTCGCCGCGCATGGCCGAAGGCGTCGGCATCGACGTTGATCTTGTGTTCGCCGTCACCTTCGCCATCGGCAGCGGTCTGGCGGGCTTGGGCGGAGCGCTGGGCGTCAATTTGGTCGGTCTCGAACCGGGCTTTCCCCTCAAATACATGACCTATTTCCTGATCGTCGTGGCGGTGGGCGGCTTGGGTTCGATCCGTGGCTCGTTGATCGCGGCGCTGTTGCTGGGCATCAGCGACGTCGCCGGCAAATATTACGTGCCCGAGACCGGCGCCTTCATCATCTATGCGGTGATGGTGGGGATCCTGCTATGGCGGCCGCGCGGCTTGTTCGGCAAAAGATGATCGGCCAACGATGAGCCACTCCGCCATCGACACGCACGGATTCTTCCGCCGCCAGGCCGCGTGGCGCTGGCCCGAAGCTTTATTCTGGCTGGCGCTGGTCGCGGCCTATTTCATCTTCCCCGGCAATTTGGTGCTGATCTCGCGCATCCTGGTGCTGGGCTTGTTCGCTTTATCGCTCGACCTGATCCTGGGCTATGGCGGCATCGTCTCCTTGGGTCACGCCGCCTTTTTCGGCATGGGCGCTTATGCAGCCGGACTGTTGTCGGCGCATGGCTGGAGCGAACCGTTGAGCGGTTTGCTGGTGGCAGCGGCTGCCGCCGGATTGCTCGGCCTGGCCACCAGTTTCGTCGTGGTGCGCCTGCACGGCATCGCGCTGCTGATGGTGACGATGGGCATTGCGCTGGTGCTGCACGAGATCGCGCAAAAGGCGCGCGACATCACCGGCGGCGACGACGGGCTGCAAGGCATTGCCGTGGCGCCGATCCTGGGCCTGTTCCGCTTCGATCTCTATGGCCACACCGGATTTTGGTACAGCCTGATCGTGGCGTTCCTCTGCTTCCTGGTCGCGCGGCGCATCGTGCACTCGCCGTTCGGCCTGACCTTGCAGGCCTTGCGCGAAAACACGCGCCGCTTGCCGGCGATCGGCGTCTCGGTCGGCCGCGCCAGCGCCACCATCTATACCATCGCCGCGATGCTGGCCGGCATCGCCGGCGGCTTGCTGATGCAAACCACGCAGCAAGTGTCGGTCGAGGTGCTGGCCTTTGAGCGTTCGGCCGAGGTGCTGATCATGCTGATCCTGGGTGGCGCCGGCCGGCTCTATGGCGGGCTGATCGGCGCTGCGGTGTTCCTGGTGCTGCGCGACCGCTTCGCCGATCTGTCGCCGCAATATTGGTATTTCTGGATCGGACTGATCCTGGTGGCGGTGGTGCTGTTCGCGCGCAACGGATTGCTGGGCGCGTTCGATGCCATCATGCGCCGCCTGCGCCGGAGCCCATCGTGAGCGCGGCACTGCAAACCGCCGGCCTGTGCAAGAGCTTCGGCGCCTTGGCCGTAGCACAGAATATCGACTTCACCTTGCCGCATGGCGCGCGCCACGCGCTGATCGGACCCAATGGTGCTGGCAAGACGACCTTCATCAACCTGCTGACCGGCATGCTGACGCCCAGCGCCGGCACGGTGAGCTTGCTGGGCCAGGACATCACCAAAATGCGGGCGCATCTTCGCGTGCAGCGCGGCTTGGCGCGCACTTTCCAGATCAACACCTTGTTCCCCGCCCTGACCCCGCTGGAAGCAGTGACTGTCGCAATATGTCAGCGCCGCGGTACGGGCTATGACTGGCTGGCACGCTTGAGCAAGCGCCGCGACGCGATCGATGAGGCGTATGCGCTGCTGCAATCCTTGGGTCTGGGCGAGGATTGCCTGCGCCCGACCAAGGAACTGCCCTACGGCAAGCAGCGGCTGTTGGAGATCGCGCTGGCGCTCGCCTGCCAGCCCAAGGTGCTGCTGCTCGACGAGCCGGCGGCAGGCGTGCCGCGCGGAGAAAGTGACGATTTGTTCGCCGCCATCGCCGGCCTGCCCGACGATCTGGCGATCCTGTTCATCGAGCACGACATGGAGTTGGTGTTCCGCTTCGCCCAACGCATCACCGTCTTGGTGAGCGGCAAGATCCTGCGCGAAGGATCGCCGGCGGAAATCGCCGACGATCCGCAAGTGCAGACCGTCTATTTAAGCAGCCCGCGCCACAAGACGTCTTGATTAGACCCTGGGCGCAATCGGCGCCGGTGGCGACACCGAACGGCGCCATGCCGTCAGCACGCCATCGAGCGAGATGCGGCCCGGTCCCAGCACCGCCAGATAGCCGAACACCACCATGTAGGTGACTTCCTCGATTCCGGCCAAGGTCGTGTAGCTGTCGATATCGGCCCATTTGGCGGTGATGATCGCCACCACCATCACCGCGATCAGCGGCGTGGCTGCCAGCCGGGTGAACAGGCCCAGGATCAGCAACAGGCCGCCCACGAACTCCAT
>JBBSNV010000043.1:0-9174 GCA_038260375.1 Reyranellales bacterium | reverse complement strand
GCCGGCAGCTTGCCGGCGCCGAGCAGCGGGCACTTGGCATCGCGCCAGGCTTCGAAACCGCCTTTGAGCGTGTCGGCGGCGATGCCGCCATGGCGCAGCCAGGCGGCGGTGCCTTCGCTGAGCTTCAGCCCCTTCTGACAGCACACCACCAGGGATCGGCCGGCCCATTGCGCGGCCCAATCGGCCACCTGGCGAAAGTCGCGCCGCACCGCTCCCGGGATCACGCGTGGGTCGGCGTCGTAATCCTCGTCGATGCGCACATCGATAACGACGGGGGCATCGGGCAGACCGATGAGACGGGAGAGTTGATTGACGGTGATTTCAGTCGTCGACGGCATAGCGTCCGCTCCTCATGGCTGAGCATGGACGCGAACTTTCGGCTGCCGCCTCACGGGGATGTCGCGAGAAACCCCTTGGCGTGAGATTAAGCGGGCGCCGATTACAGTCAAGAGCGATCTGCTAGTCGAGCTTGGCCACGAACCGATCGAAGTCGGTCCAGAACCGCGCGCGAATAGCGTCGGTCTCCATCATGATCTCGTGCTTGCTGTCGTCGTAATGCTTGATCGTGACGCGCGGGCTCAGCTTGGCGACCGTGTCATGGCTGGCGGGTTCGACCAGGGCATCGAGCCGGGCCGACAGCAGCAGCACCGGCACATCGATGCGCGCCAGGAAGCCCGGCTGCATGACCGTCTCGACCCCCGCCATACCAGCGCGCAGCCATTCATAAGTCGGCCCGCCCAGGCGCAAGCGGGGTTCGGCCGCGAACCACTGATCGGTGAAACGGTAGCGCCGGCCGTCATGGGTGACGCGGTTTTCGGCAAAGCTGCGCCGGCCTTCGGAGAAGGGGCCTGCGCCCAGCGCATAATCCTTTTCCCGGCGTGATCCGTGGGGAGCCAACAACAATGCCGCGCGTATTGCGAGAGCGTGTTTCAAGCCGGTCATCGGCGCGCAGATCAAGGCGGCGCTGGCGAGCTTTTCCGGGGCGTGCTCGGCCAGCAAGCGCAAGGTAGCCAGCCCACCCATGGAATGGGCCAGCAGCAGCACGGGATTTTCGGCGGCACTTTCGCCGCCTCGGGCGCCGACAACGATGGTGAGGAAGCGATGCAGATCCTCGCGGTAGAGCGCGAAGTCCTCGACATGGCCCTTTTCCGGGTCGGGCAGGGCGCGTTGCGACAGGCCCTGGCCGCGCCAATCCATCGAAAAGACGTCGAAACCGCGCCCCAACAATTCGCCGACGATCTCGGTGGCGTATTTTTCGACGAATTCGCCACGCCCGCCCAGCACCACGACACGGCCTTTCGATGGGCCGGCAATGGTCCGCCAATGGGCATAACGCAGCCTTGTGCCATCGGCCGCGCTCAAAAAGGCGAAGCGGCCGCCACGGGCGAAACTGGCCAACAGCGCGTCGGGAACGGCGGCCGGCAAGGCGGCCGGCTCGGATCGCGGATCGAACAGAGCGGCGGCGTCCACGGCTTTATCGTCCATCCCAATGTCGGCGTTCATCGCCACCCTTGTCCTGCCTACCGTTCGGTCCGGGCCCCTGGCGCATGGCCATCAAACCACGCCGCCCGTAGATGAAAAAAGCAGCAAAATACCCAAGCACTGGAGAGGCCGTCGCCGGCCGGCCACACCGCTTCTGCTTTAGCACGACAGCGACGCTGTGGCTCTTTACCTCCGCCGGCGAGGCGCGCTATCACGGCGTCGTCCGATCGCCGCTGGAAGTCCGGCGGCGAGGAAACCGGGCGACAGAAAACGAGGTCGCGTCACTGCTTGGCCGGCAGGCGCGTCGAAGAAGCGAACCGGAGTGCGACCGCTCGTCGCAGCACCTCCAGAGTTTGCCAAGTCTCGAGCGCAGTTTTGCCTTGGCGGCGACACGATCGAACTCCATCTACCCTGCGCCGGGCTCGCCGGCGTCGTATGCTCTTTCGTCGTCGCAGCACAGCCCCGGCCTCAACAATTAATCCATGATTCGCCCCACTGCCTTGCTCAGCCTCGTCCTGGTGCTTGTCGCCACGGCCGGCATTTGGCGTGGGCTCGATCGGGTCGACGACAAGACGGTCGGCATCGAGGGCAAGATCAACGGCGTTTCCTTCAGCCCGTACCAGCGCGACCAGAACCCGCAGACCGGCCCGCATCCCAGCATGGCCGATATCGACCGCGACCTGGCGGCAGTGGCGCCTCGTGTCAACGCGGTGCGCACCTATTCGACCTTGGACGGGCTCGACAAGATTCCCGAGCTGGCGGTGAAATACGGTTTGAAGGTGGTGGCCGGCGCCTGGGTCGATCAGCGCGCCCAACGCTCGGAGCAAGAGATAGCCAACCTGATCCGCATGGCGCGCGCCAATCCCGATACCGTGGAGCGCGTGCTGGTCGGCAACGAATCGATCCTGCGCGGCGATCTGCGGGTAACGCAGCTGGTCAATTACATGCGACAGGTCAAACGCGCGGTCAAAGTGCCGGTCTCGACCGCCGAGCCGTGGCACGTCTGGGTGGACAATCCGGATCTGCGTAAGGAAGCCGACTACATCGCCATCCACGTGTTGCCTTATTGGGAAAACATTCCGCTGGATAAGGCGCTGGAGGCGCTGATGGACCAGTACAACAAGGTACGCGCGGTTGTCGGCAACAAGCGCATCATCTTTACCGAAGTTGGTTGGCCCAGCGATGGGCGCATCCGCGTCGGTGCGGTGCCGTCGGTCGACAACGAGGCGCGCTTCATCCGCGAATTCATCGCCTTGGCCCGCGCCAACAATTTCGATTACTTCCTGATGGAAGCGTTCGATCAGCCATGGAAGTTCTCGATCGAAGGCGAGGCAGGCGGCTATTGGGGCATTCTCGATTCCAACCGCGAGCCCAAATTCCCCATGACCGGGCCGATCGAGTCGCTGCCGCAATGGCCGCTGCTGGCCGGGCTGTCGGTGGCGTTCGGCCTGCCGCTGTTGCTGGCTTTCTTCGCGCGCTGGCGCGATCTGAAGCCGGCCGGCGAGTTGTTCTTTGCTGCGCTGATCCAACTTTGCGTCGGGGTCACGGTGTGGACGTTATGGCGCGGTGTCACTTCCTACCAGACCACCGGCATGAGCATTGCCTTCACGGTGCTGTTCTTGTGCCTGTTCGGCACGGTGCTGATGGTGTTGATGCAGGCGCTGGAACTGACCGAGGTGGTGTGGTTGAAGCGCTGGCGCCGCGTGTTCCTGCCAGCGCCGCTGCAAGGCGAACGGCGCTGGCCCAAAGTGTCGCTGCATCTGCCGATCTGCAACGAGCCGCCGCATATGGTGAAGCTGTCGCTCGACGCGCTGGCGCAGCTCGACTATCCCAATTTGGAAGTGCTGGTGATCGACAACAACACCAAGGACGAAGCCACCTGGCGTCCGGTGGAGGCCTATTGCCGGCAATTGGGCGAGCGCTTCCGTTTCTTCCATTTGGATCACGTCGAAGGCTTCAAGGCCGGCGCGTTGAACTTCGCGCTGCGCCAAACCGCGCCGGATGCCGAATTCGTCGGCGTATGCGACAGCGACTACACGGTCGATCCCCATTGGCTGAAGGGCATCGTGCCGCATTTCGACAATGACAAGGTGGGCTACGTGCAATGCCCGCAGGATCATCGCGACTGGGTGGGCGAGCCGTTCAAGGAAATGCTGAACTGGGAATATGCCGGCTTCTTCAATATCGGCATGTGCCATCGCAACGAATTCGACGCCATCATCCAGCACGGCACCATGACGGTGATCAGGAAGAGCGCGATCGACGCGGTCGGACCGTGGGCGCAGTGGTGCATCTGCGAGGATTCGGAGATGGGTCTGCGCCTAATGGAAAGCGGCTACCAGGCGGCCTATCTCAACCACAGCTACGGCAAGGGCCTGACACCGGACAGCTTCTCCGGCTACAAGAAGCAGCGCTTCCGCTGGGCCTATGGCGCAATCCAGATCCTCAAGGGCCATTGGCGCGCCATGCTGCCGTTCGTCGATAGCGGCTTGAGCTTCAGGCAGAAATTCCACTTCGTCGCCGGCTGGGCGCCGTGGTTCGCCGATTCCATCAACCTGGTGTTTACCGTCGCCAGCATCTTCTGGGCGGCGGGTGTGTGCGTGGCACCACAGCTGTTCCAACTGCCCCTGGCCTTGTTCCTGGTGCCGACCTTGGGCCTGTTCGTGTTCAAGGTGCTGCACTCCTACATTCTCTATGCGGTACGCGTGCCGTGTAGCTTTTCGCAGCGCATCGGCGCCTCGATTGCCGGATTGTCGCTGACCTACACGATCGGCTGGGCGGTGCTGTACGGCATCTTCACGTCCAAGCTGCCGTTCATGCGTACGCCCAAGATGGAGAACAAGCCGGCGCTGGTGGCGGGGCTGACCATGGCTTGGGAAGAGGCACTGCTGTTTACCGGCTTGTGGGCTGCCGCCATCGCCATCTGGGTGTTGTTCGGCGGGCTCGATCCGGAAGCCCGGCTATGGTCGATGCTGATGATGGTGCAGTCGCTGCCTTATGGAGCTGCGCTCTACGTGTCCATGGTCAACGCGCTGTCGACCCTGCAGATCGGTCGGCGCCAGCCAGTCAGCCAAGCCGCCTTGATGGCAGCGGGCGGGGACTAGGCCCAGCCTATAGCCCGAATATCGGCTCTCAATTCGATTGTGCAATGCGAAGTGAAATACCCCAAAAGGGTGCCGAATTACCATCTATCGCATTGATATAGTGTATAAAAAATCAGTCTTGCAGCTCCTTCGCAAATGCACCATATTTATCGGGCGACAAAGGCCACGTCTGTGGCGTTCCTCTTTGTCGTGCCCGTCTTGGGCGTTTCCTCCCTAAACTCGGGCCGCACTTCGGTGCGGCCCCTTTTTTTGCCTTTTTAGAAGCCTTCTACTTTTCCGGCAGGCTTTTATCGCCCGGCCCCAGGGCGCGCTGCATGTAAATGCTGTCGATCCAGCGACCGAACTTGAAGCCGACCGATTTCAAATTGCCGATCATCTCGAAACCCAACGCTTTATGCAGGCCGATCGAGCCCGTGTTGGCGCTATCGCCGATCACCGCCACCATTTGGCGGAAGTCCATCGCCGTGCAGCGCGCTAGCAATTCGCTGAGCAGGATTTTGCCGACGCCTTTGCCGGCGGCGTCGTGCGCCACGTAGATCGAATCCTCGACCGTGTAGCGATAGGCGATGCGCGGACGGTAGGCGCCAGCATAGGCGTAACCTAAAATCTTGCTGCTTTGCGTTACCACCAGATAAGGCATGTTCTTGTCGCGCACGGCGCGATAGCGCTGCGTTATCTCCTCCAGGCTCGGCGGCGTTTCCTCGAACGAGCCCAGGCCGTGCATCACGTGATGCGCATAGATGGCGTGGATCGCCGGCAGATCGGCCGGGGTTGCGTCGCGCAGCACGATGTCGGTCATGGCTTGTTGGAAGAACCGTTACGAAGTGGAAGGATCGAACGCGGCCAGGGCGGCGATCAGTTTGGTTAGGCGGCGGCGCACATTGGCGAAGCTCGCGGCGCGCTCGTAAGTGAATTCGTTCATATACAGGCCGCGATTGACCTCGATCTGCAAGGTATGCACGCCCTCGGCCGGCCGGCCGTAATGCTGGGTCGTGAAGCCGCCGGAATAGGGTGCGTTGCGCTGCACGGCGAAGCCTTCGGCGCGCAGCACCCGATCCGCCAGATCGGTCAGGCGCGGGTCGCACGACACGCCGTGGCAATCGCCCAGCACGATATCGACCCGGCCGGCGCCGGAATCGCGTTCCATCGGGCCGCCGACCGACGGCATCGAGTGGCAATCGACCAGCATGGCACAGCCGAAATGCTGCTGCGTTGCCGCCACCAGCTCCGACAACGCGCCGTGATAGGGCCGATAGCAGTTGGCAATGCGTTGCTCGGCCTCGGCGAAGGAGAGCTTGCCGCGGTAGATGGTTTCGCCATTGGCGACGACACGGGCCACGGTGCCTAAGCCGGCGGCCACGCGCGACGAATTGCGGTTGACGAAATCGGGTAGCGGCCCGTCGAACATGGCTGGATCGAGCTCGTAAGGCTCGCGGTTGGGGTCGACATAGGCACGCGGGAACAAAGCGCGGATCAGCGGCGCGCCCAAGGATGGTGCCGCGGCAAACAACTCGTCGACGTAGCTATCTTCGGACCGGCGCAAGGTGCGCATGTCCAGGCGCGAGCGGGCGACGAAATCGGGTGGATAGATGTCGCCGGAATGCGGTGAGGCGAACACCAAAGGCGCGGTCTGCCGGGCCGGGGCCAGGACTTCGTATGGGAGGTCTTCGCTGGTGGCGGCCGCAATACTCATCGTTCAACGCTCAGACTAAAGCCAAGGTAGTGTCATCCTACGTTCGCAATTGCGGCAATGCCAGTCGCGCAAAGTGGAATTCCGCGCAATTCCCTATAAAACGGACGGGCATTGCATGTGACCGGCAGACGGCAAGAACTAGCCGCGAATGGCGTTGAGTGCGGCGGCGCGATCGGATTGCTTGAGCTTGAGGAAAGCAGCACGCGCTTTCTTGACGTCCGCTTCGGTGCCGCTGGCGGCAGCGGCCTTGACGGCGACGGTAGCGGGATGATCCGCGCCACAAATGAAGTTGAGCGCGTTTGCCAATTTACCCATGGCAGCGGGGTCGAGGGCGATTTCAGCCATTGTTCACCTGCGATATTGAACCTGTAAAACGACGAATTTACCGCCCCATCAAGGGCTTGCGCGGGGCTTGCAAAGCCGAAGGATTTGGCGATACTGCGCCCGCTTTGGACGCCGGCAGCATCGAACCGGTTCAAAAGGGCGCGTAGCTCAGCGGGAGAGCACTTCCTTGACATGGAAGGGGTCACAGGTTCAATCCCTGTCGCGCCCACCATTGCTTCCGAGAGCGGAAGCAATTTTCGCATCGCTCCCTGACATGGTCACCTTCTTCATCAAGCTCTAAGATGAACGGCCGTTGTTGCCATCATTGTCAGGGGATTACGCTATGAGCAGCACTTCCGAATACACTCCGCCGAAAGTCTGGACCTGGAACAAAGGCAACGGCGGGCGCTTCGCCAATATCAACCGGCCGATCGCCGGGCCGACCGCGGAGAAGGAATTGCCGGTCGGAAAGCATCCGATGCAGCTCTACTCGCTGGGCACGCCGAACGGCCAGAAGGTTACCATCATGCTCGAGGAGCTGTTGGCGCTAGGCCATAAGGGCGCCGAGTACGATGCCTGGCTGATCAAGATCGGCGACGGCGACCAATTCGGCAGCGGCTTTGTTGCCATCAATCCCAATTCCAAGATTCCCGCTTTGCTCGATCGCTCAGGCGCCAAGCCGGTACGCGTGTTCGAGTCGGGCGCGATCTTGCTGCATCTGGCCGAGAAGTTCGGCGCGCTGGTGCCGAAGATCGGCGATCCGCTGCGCGCGGAGGTTTTGTCGTGGCTGTTCTGGCAGATGGGCAGCGCGCCCTATCTCGGCGGCGGCTTCGGCCATTTCTATGCCTATGCGCCGACGAAGATGGAGTACGCCATCGACCGCTTCGCCATGGAGGTCAAGCGCCAGCTCGACGTGCTCGACCGCCGGCTGGCCGAAAGCAAGTATCTCGCGGGCGACGATTACAGCATCGCCGACATCGCAGTGTGGCCCTGGTATGGCGGGCTGGCCAAGGGCCTGCTTTATGGCGGCGGCGAATTCCTCTCGGTGCAGGATTATAAGAACGTGCATCGTTGGGCCGACGAAATCGGCGCGCGCAAGGCGGTCAAGCGCGGCCGCATCGTCAACCGGATGCAAGGAGATCCCGCGCAGCAGCTGCGCGAGCGTCACGACGCCAGCGACTTCGATCTGAAGACGCAGGACAAGATGGAGGGCAAGGCGGCGGCGTCGTAAATAGGCCATGCGACGGTGGCTGGCAGCGGCGCTGGTGACGCTCGGCTGGTTGGCCGGTGCGCAAACCGCTAACGCGCAGCTCTACAACAGCGAAAAATGGTCGCCGCAATACGCCGCGCGCTGGGCGCTCGACGCGTTTTTGCCGGTCGATCGGCTGATAGTGTGGCGCTCCGACATCAAGATCGCGGTGGTGTCGACGCCGGATCTGTCGTCGCTGGCCGATTACGCCAAAGACGAATTGCTGGCCATGATCGGCGCGATCGATTTTCGCCACCAGGTCACGATGGCGGGCAAACCGGCGGACGCCAATTTCGTGATCTGCATCGGGCCGGTTTATCGCACCACCAACAACGCCTGCGATGCAGCCTATCTGGCAACGGTGCGCAATGCTTGGTACGCGCAGGGCCTAAAATCGGCGGTGCCGGAGCCGGTGGCAGGCTCGCCCAGCGAAGACGCGCCGCTGCTCAACCGTTGCAGCTATTTCACCGACAAAGCGGGCGCGATCGGCGCGGCCTTCGTTTCGGTCTCGTCGCTCAACAGCAAACAGGAAATCGACAATTGCCTGATGCAAGGGCTGGGCTTGAGCTTCTGGCGCATCGAAGCGTTCTTCCATGCCGATTACAGCACCGACGAGAACGCCCATGGCATCAAGGGGCACGAGTTGTCGCTGTTGCAAGCCGGCTATTGGGTCGATCGCCTGGGCTGCGGCGCCATCGCCGACAAGCAAACTTGCTTCCGCAAATTCATCGATCGCGCCGAAGCCTCGCGCGACGCTCGATCCAGGTGATCGAGCGTCAGCTAGCCAAAATCCGTCTCGGCAGCGAACTCAGAACAGCACAGCGCCTGCCAGCAAGCCCAGCACCAGCAGCACCGCGAAAATGGCGAGCGCGAGAAAGAAGATGATCTTGGCGATGCGCCGCGAACCGGCCGCGACGCCGGTAAAGCCGAACGCGCCGGCGATCAGCGAAACGATGAAAAACAGCAAAGCGAGTTTGAGCATGGCTATCCCCAGGCGGATTTTACGGGCGTGTGCGTGAACCGCGGTCGTGCGGCGTAAGTGCTACCTCATGGCATACCGCGCCGACAGGTCTGGTGGTTCCGCCACCCGTTTGCGGAGGCCGGATTTCGGGCTGAAGCGGCATGGCCGCTCCCGCGTCCACAATCCCTGCCGATAAGACGCAAGCTGGCTCTATAATGCCGGCACAGTAAGCCGGAGACCGACCATGGCCGACGCCGTTTTATCCGCGGGCATTTTCCTGGCTGCGGGCTTGCGTACGCCCTTCGCCAAGATCGACGCGCAGCTGGCTCAAACCGACGTGTTCGGGCTGTCGGTGCCGGTG
>JBBSNV010000042.1:0-9199 GCA_038260375.1 Reyranellales bacterium | reverse complement strand
CGGAAGCGGGCCAGGGTGCGCGCTTCGTCGAGGAAGCGATCCAGGCCCCAGCGGAAATCGTCCTGGTCTTCGCGGGTCTTGGCCTTGACCGTCGAGCCGTCGGTGCGCACCGCCATCTCGTTGGGCAGGTATTCCTTGATGGCGACACTTTTGTCGAGATTGGTGTCGGTCGCCAGATAGGTGATACCAAAACCGCCGTAGCCCAGAATACGATCAATCCGGTATTCCTGGAGCTGAAAGCCGTTCGGCAAGGCGCTGAGATGTTCGACGGTCACGTTTTCTGCCCCACGGACTTAAGCACGCAATGATCCTTCAACCCGATAGCGGGATTGTGCCGAGGCAGCAGCACCGGCGCAAGCAGCGCCGCGGAAGGGCCCGGAATTTTGCGCCTAAATTCCGCTAGCTCAGCCAGCGTTTGCGGCGTTTGTAGTGCTTGACGTCGCGGTAGGATTTACGCGCGCCGACCTCGTTGAGGCCGAGATAGAACTCCTTGATATCGGAGTTCTGGCGCAGCTGGTCGCCGGTGCCTTCCAGCACGATGCGGCCGTTTTCCATGACATAGCCCTGGTCGGCCACCTCCAGCGCCAAGGTAGCATTCTGCTCGACCAGCAAGACCGTGAGGCCTTCCTTGTCGCGCAGCTGGCGCACTATGCCGAAAATCTCTTCGACCAGCATCGGCGCCAAGCCTAAGGACGGCTCGTCCAACAGCACGACTTTGGGATCGGACATCAAGGCGCGGCCGATCGCCAGCATCTGCTGCTCGCCGCCCGACATGTAACCTGCTTCCTGACTGCGTCGCTCGCGCAGGCGCGGGAAATAGGTGTAGACCAGCTCGATACCGCGCGTGATATCGGCCGAATGCTTTCTGATATGGCCGCCGGCGATCAAATTCTCTTCCGTCGTCAAATGCTCGAACACGCGCCGGCCCTCGAACACCTGCACCAGGCCCAGCTTGACGATATCGAACGGCGCCATGGCCTCGATCTGCTTGCCGGAAAAATCGATATTACCCTTGGTGACCTTACCGCGCTCGGTGCGCAGCACGCCGGAGATCGCTTTCAAGGTGGTAGTTTTGCCGGCGCCATTGGCGCCCAGCAAAGTCGTGATGCTGCCCTGGGCGACGGCGATCGACACGCCCTTCAACACCAGGATGACGTTGTCGTAGATCACTTCAATGTTGTTCAGCGACAGCATCGACGCATCCGATCAACAGCTAAGAGGAGAAGAAAAGAGGCGGGCCCGGTAAAATTCCTAAGGGGCCCGCCTCCCGCGTCTTAGAGACTACTTGCCTTCGGCGATATGCTTCTTCAGCACTTCGGGATAGGCATGGAACCAATCGCCCACGCCGACCAGCTTGCCGCCCTTGACTTGGAACACCTTGACCCAACCACCGCCTTCGTGATCGTCCGGCGTGACTTCGAGCGGCGGCACAAAACCGCCCAAGGTGAAGCCCTTGATGTGCTCGAAACCGTTCTTCACGTCGGTGCCGGTTGGCTGCTTGCCGCCGGTCAGCTTCAAAGCATTGCGCACGGCTTCGATCTGCAACGCCGCGAAGAACACGCCGCGGTTATAGTAAGCAGTCGAGTCCATTTCCTTCGGCGGCGCCTTGCCCTGCGCTTTGTACATCGCGCGGATGTCGTCCAGCACCTTGTAGTCGGAGCCGACGCCGGCGAATTGCAGGGTGCTGTAGCCTTCCGCCGCAGCATAGCCGCCGGCCGACAGGATGTCGTCCTCAGCGCCGCCCCACACGAACGACACGATCTTCTTCAGCGGATAGCCGCTGCCCTTGAACGCTTTGATCGCGACCGACGGGGCGCGACCGAACAGATGGGCGATGACGAAATCGGCTTTGAAGCGCTGGGTGATATCCAACACCTGCGCGCCCATTTCCAAGCCCGGCGGCGGAACGGCGAATTCCTTCAGCTCGAAGCCTTCCTGCTGGGCCAAATCCCGCAGGATCGGCAGCGGCTCCTTGCCGGCCGGGTTGTCGTAGTACAGATAGGCGATCTTCTTGCCCTTGATGTTGCCGCCCAACTGATCCTTGGCGAACTTCACCGCCGCAGCGCCTTGCGACCAGTACGACGCGGCCATCATGAAGGTGTAGGGGAAGGTCTTGCCGTTGGCCGAAGCGGCCGAGCCGAAGCCCGGCGACATGCCGGGGATCTTATCCTCGGTGGTCTTGGGGATCAGCGCCAGGGTCGACGCCGTGCCGAAGAACGAGATCAGCACCGCGCCGTCCTTTTTCTGCCGCTCGTAGCCTTCGACCGCGGGCGGCACTTTATATTCGTTGTCGACTTCGGAAATCTTCAGCTTGACGCCGTCGATACCGCCCTTGGAATTGATCAGGTTGACGTAGTCGTTGTAGCCGGTGGCCAGCGGCACGCCGATGTTCTGCGTCGGGCCGGTGCGGTCGATCTGGAAGCCGATCACGACTTCCTTGGTCTGCGCCTGGGCGATGCCCGACGCAGCGAGCGAGGCGGCGGCAAATGCCGCGGCGACGCCCCATTTTACGATACTTGTCTTCATCGTTTCCTCTCCTCAGTTGAAGTAAAATTTTGCGCCTCTTGAAGGACGCTCCCTGCTTGCACGTTGCGAAAGCCCTCGATACGAAAATAGCCCTCAGTACGAAAATGGCCAAGTGCGGAAGTAATTGCGGATATTGCGCCATAACCGGTTCAAGCCTTCGGGCTCGACCACCAAAAACAGCACGATCAACCCGCCGAAGATGATCAAGCGCAAATATGGCACTACACTTAACACCTCTTCTTGACTCAAGAACAGGCTGCCGGCGCCTTCCATCACGGTGCGAATCACCGTCGGCAGCAGCGATATGAAAATAGCGCCGAAGATCGAGCCCAAGATGGAGCCTAGCCCGCCGATGATAATCATCGCCAAGTAATCGATCGAGGTGGTGATCTGGAACTGTTCGTAATTGGCGATGCCGAGATAATAGGTATAGAGCACGCCGGTGACGCCGCCGTAGAACGACGAGACGGCAAACGCCATCAGCTTGTAGCGGAAGATGTTGATGCCGATGATTTCGGCCGCGATGTCCTGGTCGCGGATGGCGACGAAAGCGCGGCCGATGCGGCTGCGCACAAGATTGAGCGCGCCGATCACCGCCACGACGGCGAAGAACAGCAGGAAATAATAAAGATCGCGCTGGCTGCTCAGCTCGTAGCCGAACACAGTCGGGCGCGGCACCCGGATCGAGGCCTGCACGCCGCCGGAGATGAACGGCACATGGTTGATGGTCCACTCGATGATCAGCTGCCCGGCCAAAGTGGCGATGGCCAGATAGAGACCTTTGATGCGCAGCGATGGAATACCGACCACCGCACCGATCGCCGCCGCCATCAGGCCGCCGGCCGGCAGGGTGATCCAGAACGGCCAATCGAGCCGCACCGCCAGATTGGCCGCGGTATAGGCGCCGACCGACATGAAGGCGCCGTGACCGATCGAGATCTGGCCGGTATAGCCGACCAGGATGTTCAAGCCGACCGCGCCGACTATCGCGATCATGGAAAGATTGATCAGCGAGACGTAATAGTCGATCGAGCCTTCGGCCACGAAGACACGCATCAACAGCGGGAAGGCCAGCAGCACCACGGCGATAACGCCGACGGTCCATTTGGCAATCGGCAGGGGATACAGCTCCATATCGGAGCGGTAGCTGGTTTTGAAGATGCCGGATTCGCGATGGAACATTGCCGCTCTCTCTTACACGCGCTCGATGCGGCGTTTGCCGAAAATGCCGTAGGGCCGGAACATCAGCACCACAATCATCAACACGTAAGGCACGAAATCCTTGGTGCCGCCACCCAGACAGGGGTCGAGATAGCCGGCAGTTAAATTCTCCACCACCCCAATGATCAACCCGCCAACCACCGCGCCGGGGATCGAATCGAGCCCGCCCAGGATCACGACCGGGAATACTTTCAAGCCGACCTGCGCCAGGCTGGTATCGACGCCCAGCATGGCGCCCCACACGATGCCGCCCAGTGCGGCCACGATGCCGGCCATGGCCCATGCCAGCGCGAAGTAGCGCTCGACATTGATGCCCATGGCCATCGCGACCTGCTGATTGTCGGCCACCGCGCGCATCGCCACGCCCATACGACTCTTGAGGAAGAAGTAGCTGAAGCCGGCCAAGAACAGCAGCGAAACAGCGGCGCCTACCAGTTGGACCGGCTGCAGGCTCAACGAGCCCAGATGAATCGGTTCTTCGGGAATCGGCAGGGCGACCGGGAAGGTCGAGGTGCCGACGAACAACGGGAACACGCCGCGCAACATCGCAGCCAAGCCGATGGTGGCCATGATCACCGCCACCACCGGGCGGCCGATCAAGGCCCGCAACACCAAGCGCTCCAGGCCGAAGCCGAATGCCACCATGCCGACCAGCGCCGCCAGGATGCCGAACCAGATATTGTCCGCCGCCACCGCGACCACGCCGGCCAGGAAGCCGCCGGCCATGACGAACTCGCCTTGGGCAAAATTGATGGCGTCGGTCGCCTTGTAGACCAGCACGAAGCCCAGCGCGATCAGCGCATACATCAGGCCGATCAGCACGCCGATGCTGAGCAGGCTCAAGGTGAAGCCGCCGTCGAACTCGATGTTGAAAAAACAGCTCATCGTTCGCCTCAGGCCGCGCGCGCTTGAGTGACGCCGGAATCGGCGACGTTTTGGATCGTCACGGTCGAGTCGATCTTGGCCTTGCGGCCATCCTCGTAGGTGATCTCGGTGCTGAGATCGACGCGATCGTGGCCGCTGTAGAAAGCTTCGATTACCGGGGCGTATTTCTCGGCGATGAAACCGCGGCGCAGCTTGCGGGTGCGGGTGATTTCGGCATCGTCGGCTTCCAGGTCCTTAACCAACAGCAAGAAGCGGCGGATCCGCGTGGTCTCGGGCAGAGTGGCGTTGCACTTGGCGATCTCGCCCGCGATCAGGGTGCGCACTTCGTCCTTCTGCGCCAAATCCATAAACGAGGTGTAGGGCAGGCTTTTGCGTTCGGCCCAGTTGCCCACGGTGTTCAGATCGATGGCGATCATCGTCGTGACGAACGGCTTGGCGTTGCCGAACGACACCGCCTCGCGGATAAACGGGCTGAACTTCAGCTTGTTCTCGATGAACTGCGGCGCGAACGGCGTGCCGTCGTCCAATTTGCCGACATCCTTGGCGCGGTCGATGATCACCAGATGACCTTGCGGATCGAAGAAGCCGGCATCGCCGGTGTGAAACCAGCCCTCCCCGTCGATCGCGCCGCGCGTGGCCTCGTCCTGCTTGAAATAGCCGTTGAATACGCCGCCGCCCTTGACCAGCACTTCGCCGCGCTCGTCGACCTTGATGTCGATGCGCGGACAGGGCCGGCCCACCGTGTTGGGATCGGCTTCGCTGTCGGGCTGGTAGGCGACCAGCGCGCTGCATTCGGTCGAGCCATAAACCTGCTTCAAGTTCACGCCGAAGCCGCGGAAGAAACGGAACGCATCGGCGCCCAGCGGCGCGCCGCCGGTATAGGCCCAGCGCATGCGGCGCAGGCCGAGTTGATCGCGCACCGGGCCGTAGACCAGGAATTCGCCGATCCGGTACATCAAGCGCTGGCCCGCGCTGGCCTGCTTGCCTTCGCTGCGGCCCAATTCGATCGCTTCGGCCAGGCTGCGGAAATAGTTGAACACATGGCGTTTGAGCGGCGAAGCATCGGCCGCCTTGACCTGCAGGCCGGTCAGCATGTTTTCCCAAATGCGCGGCGGCGCGATGATGCCGGTGGGCCCGAGCTCGCGCAAATCGCGCTGCACCGTCTCCGGACTCTCGGGGCAGGAGCAAGTCACGCCCACGATCATCGACAGCACTAAAGAGAAGATCGAATCGCCGACCCAGGCCATCGGCAGATAGCTCAGCCAATCGTCGCCGCGCTTGATGTTCTCGACTTCGAGGAAGGATTCCGAGGCGCTGATCAGGTTGCGATGCGTCAGGATCGCGCCTTTGGGATTGCCGGTGGTGCCCGACGTATACGCCAATAGCGCGATGTCTTCGGGTTTGCCCTTCTCGACTTCCTGTTCGAAGTAGCCGGGATGCTGGCGGCTGAATTCGCGGCCACGCTTTTCCACTTCCTCAAACGACAGCAAGAAGTCGTCGCTATAAGAGGTCATGCCGCGCGGGTCGTCGTAAACGATATGGCGCAGGGTCGGCAGCTGCTCCTTGAGCGACAGGATCTTGTCGACCTGCTCCTGGTCTTCGGCCACGATCACCGACACTTCGGCGTGGTTGAGCACGTAAACCAGTTCCGAGGCGATCGAATCTTGATAGACCGGCACGGCCATGCCGCCCAGGCTTTGCGCCGCGACCTGCGCCCAGTACAGCCGCGGGCGGTTGTCGCCCACCACGGTGACTTTCTCGCCGCGGGCAAAGCCCAGCGCCGCCAAACCTAAGGCGAAGTCGCGCACGTGCTCGGCATATGCCGCCCAGCCGAAGGTCTGCCAGATGCCGAGAGTCTTCTCCCGAATCGCCGGCGCCTTGGGAATGCTGCGCGCGTTGTACAGCATCAGCTTGGGCAAGGTCATGGTGTCGGCGTAGCGCACGGCACCGGCGTGCTGTGGGGCGTTCATGGCATCGCTTTGATTATTTGGCATCGGATTCTACCTCCGCTTTGCTCGTGCCGAGATAAGCGGTGATCACCGCCGGGTCGCGCTGCACTTCGTCGGGCGTGCCGCCTGCAATGCGCTTGCCCTGGTCGAGCACCACGACGTAATCGGAAATGTCCATCACCACACCCATGTCGTGCTCGATCAGCACAACGGTGACGCCCCATTCCTCGTTCACGTCGAGGATGAAGCGCGCCATGTCCTCTTTCTCTTCCTGGTTCATGCCGCCCATCGGCTCGTCGAGCAGGAGCAGCTTGGGTTCGACCGCCAGCGCGCGGCCCAACTCCACGCGCTTTTGCAGACCATAGGCCAGCGCGCCGGTGGGCTGCTTGCGCAGATCCTGCAGGCGCAGGAAATCGATGATGTCTTCGACATGCTTGCGGTGCTTGATCTCTTCGCGCTGCGCCATGCCCCAATAGATGAAGGACGACAACAAACCGGCTTTCATGCGCACGTGGCGACCCAGCATCAAATTGTCGAGCACGGTCATGCCGCGAAACAGCGCGATGTTCTGGAAGGTGCGCGCCACGCCCAACTCGGCGATGCGGCTGGGCCTAACGCCGGTCACGTCGCGGCCTTCCAAGGTCACGGTGCCGGTGTCGGGCTGATAAAAGCCGCTGATCATGTTGAGCAGCGAGGTCTTGCCCGCGCCGTTGGGACCGATCACCGACAGGATGGCGCCCTTGGGCACATCGACATCGATGCTTTGCACGGCCTGCACGCCGCCAAAGCGTTTCGACACGCCCCGCACCGACAATTGAATTTCGGCTTCAGGCAAATTCTGGGCAGCCACGCTCATCGCTGCATGTCCCACTCAGCTCCCACGCATGGAAAATAGATCCGCTGGGGCGACGCTGCGCCCCTGCGATCGAACGATCGCCACCAACCCGACCTCCCTGACGTGTCGCGTTGCGCGACCCCTGCTTTTCTTGATTGGTGGCGATGATCGATGGAAACGGCAGCGAAAGCAAGCACAGCGCACCAGGACAAAGCGGTGTTCCGCCGCGCAAAACTGCGCCGTTCAAGCACTAAGCAATCGCATTGCGCGCTCCGATTACATTGCGTTGCGCTTTCGCAATTTGCCGCTGCAAATAGGCGTTGCTGTGCGAGGTAGAAATTCTCAGCAGAGGGCGGCGAGTTTGCTCCATATTTTACATCAAAAACTCGATAATATTAGCAAAAGAACTAATAAATGCCGTTTAAAATGGAAACTTCGTATTAAACCTTTGATTTACCATCACGGTCTTTATTACTAATACTAATGTGATTTATAAAAATACTCGTGAAAATTACGTAGAAATAGAATTGACTCCGGTTATGGTCCGTAGAATTATCCGATCACTTTCCGGCAACGGTGAGTGGGCTCGCTTCCCCAACAGCGCGCGGGAATTTGACGACAGCAGCTTGCGCCGCGTGACCAAACGCTAAAGCGCCACGAAGTCCTCTTCGTGGAACCCGTAACCGATCGAACGCGGCAGACCGAGGAGAGCGCTATGAACAGACTACCGAACACCGCCCCACCCAAACCTTTGCGTTGTTGTCGCGACTGATCGCGGCGCGGGTTCGCCCGCGCTAACAGCTCTCGTAACTCGAGCCCCGCTCGATCGGGGCTCATCCGGCAAAAGGTTTTAGGTCATGCGTCACTTCCCCACTTTCTTCGATCTCAAGGATCGCAGCGTTTTAGTCGTCGGCGGCACGCCGCAAGCAGCCCAGCGCGCCGAGCTGCTGCTGTCGGCCGGCGCGCGCGTCTCGGTGATTGCCCGCACCTTGGAGCCGGCGCTGGCCGAGCACGTCATGGAAGGCCGTGTGGCCTGGAGCAGCGCGTCGTTCAAGACCGACGACCTGATCGGCGTGGTCTTGGCCTTCGTCGCTTCGGGCGATGCCGAGCTGGACGCGCTGGTAGCCGACGCCGCCCGCGTGGCACGCGTGCCGGTCAACGTGGTCGACAAGCCCGAGCATTGCGATTTCATCATGCCGGCGATCGTCGATCGCGGCGCCGTCACCATCGGCATCTCGACCGGCGGCGCTTCGCCGGTACTGGCACGCTCCTTGCGCGCGCGCATCGAAGCGACCCTGCCGGCGCGGCTCGACGCATTGGCGCGCTTTGCCGGCTCGTTTCGGTCGGCGGTGCAGAATTTGATCGACACGACGCAAGGACGCCGCCGCTTTTGGGAGCGCGTGATCGACGGGCCGATCGGCGAGCACGTGCTATCCGGTCGCAGCGATGTCGCGCACAAGAGCATGCTGGCGAGCTTGAACGGCGAGCAGCCCAAGCACGACGGCGAAGGCGCGGTCTATATCGTCGGCGCCGGGCCGGGCGATCCCGACCTGCTCACCTTGCGCGCGCTGCGCTTGATGCAGCAGGCCGACGTCGTGCTGTACGACGAGTTGGTCGGCCGCGAAATCCTCGACCAGGTGCGTCGCGACGCCGAACGCATCTATGTCGGCAAGTCCAAGGCCAATCATTCCAAGAGCCAGGAAGCGATCAACGCGCTGCTGGTCGAACACGCCAAAGCCGGTAAGCGCGTGTTGCGCTTGAAAGGCGGCGATCCGTTCGTGTT
>JBBSNV010000041.1:0-9209 GCA_038260375.1 Reyranellales bacterium | reverse complement strand
CTATTCTATAGGCGGCGTCAGTCTCGCCGTAGGACGCTGCGTCGCGTATAGTGGTAGCCGAAGGAAAGTTCATGGCGCAGCAGAGCGAATCGTCCCGCAAAATCGCCGACCTATCGGCCGAAGCCGTCATCGCTTACCTGCGCGCGCATCCCAATTTCCTCAACGAGCACCCCCAGGTGATGGACGCGCTGACGCCGCCCAAGCGCAGCGCCGGCGATGGGGTGATCGACATGCAGCATTTCATGCTGGAACGGCTGCGCGGCGAAGTGGGCCGCCTGCGCTCGTACCACACCGAACTGATCAGCACGAGCCACACCAACCAATCGGTGCAGACCCGCGTGCATGCCGCGGTGGTGTCGATCATTGCCGCCGACAGTTTCGAGCGGCTGATTCATTTGGTTACGCGCGAGCTGGCGGGATTGCTCGATGTCGATGTCGTTACTTTATGTATCGAAACCGAAGGGCCTGGGCCCTCTCCCAGCACACCAGGCGTGTTGCTGCTGTTGCCGGGCTCGGTCGATCAGCTGCTGGGCGTCGGCCAGGCGGCGCGGCTGCGCGCCAATGTCACCGGCGATCCCGCCATTTTCGGCAGCTTCGCCCCCATGGTGCAGTCCGAAGCCATGGTGCGCATCAAGCCCAGCGCCGGTGCGCCCGACGGCATCATCGCTTTCGGCTCACGCGATCCCAACGGTTTCACCGAAGAACATTCGACCGAGTTGCTGTTCTTCCTGGCGCAAGTGCTTGAGCACACCATCCGCGCATGGCTCGATCTGCCGGGCTGATCCTTCCCGTTCAAAGCGACGTCGCCAATGCCGTGGCCGGCTGGCAGCGCTGGCTGGGCGACGAGCGGCGCGTCGCGGCGGCCACCTTGGAAGCCTATAACGCCGACCTGATCGGCTTTCTGCGCTTCATCGCCGAACACGATGGCGCAGCCGTCGATCTGCCGACCTTGGCCAAACTCAAGCAGAGCGATTTTCGCGCTTGGCTGGCCTCGCAAGCCAGCGCCGGCCTGGCCAAGACCTCGACCGCGCGGGCGTTGGCGGCGCTACGCAGCTTTTATCGCTTCCTGGCGCGACGCAAACTGGTCAACAACACCGCGATCGCGTTGTTGCGCACGCCCAAGCTGCCCAAGTCGCTGCCCAAGGCGTTGTCGGTCGATGAAGCCGACGACGTGGTGCGTGAGATCGCAGCGCAAAGCGACGAGCCCTGGATCGGCAAGCGCGATCTCGCCGTTGTGCTGTTGTTGTATGGCGCTGGTTTGCGCATCGCCGAAGCATTGTCGCTGAGCGCCGCTGAACTGAAGCGCGTGGCGCAGGGCGCCAGTTCGTTGATGGTCACCGGCAAGCGGCAAAAGCAGCGCGTGGTGCCGATGCTGCCGGCGATCGGCGAAGCGGTGGGCGATTATCTGGCCGCCTGCCCGTTCGCTCTGGCAGCCAACGAGCCCGGCTTCCTGGGCGCGCGCGGCAAGACGCTCAATCCCGCCATCGTGCAAAAATCCATCCGCAGCTTGCGCGGGCTGCTGGGCTTGCCCGAGACCGCCACGCCGCATGCGCTGCGCCATTCCTTCGCCACCCATTTGCTGGGTGCGGGCGGCGACTTGCGAAGTATTCAAGAATTATTGGGCCATGCCTCGCTCAGCACCACGCAACGTTACACCGATGTCGATGCCGCGCGGCTGAGCGCGGTTTACGGCGCGGCGCATCCACGAGCCAGGCGCCCCTCATGAACGCCCCCAACCCCGCCAGCTTCGGCGACATCGTGCGCGATTTCATCCGCATGGAAGCAGAGCGGCCGATCCTGCCGGTGGCGTTCGGCTTTTTGTGCCAGCGGCTGCAAAATGCCGGCATTTCGCTGTGGCGCGCCAGTCTCAATCTGCAGACCCTGCATCCGGAAATGGGCGGCTCGCAGATCATCTGGCGCGACGGCGTGCTGGAAGGCAACAGCACCGACCGTGCGTCCCTGTTTTCAGTGACCAACTACAATCACAGCCCGATGCGGGTCATTACCGAAACCGCGCGGCCGTTCCGCCAGCGTTTGACGGAGAGCACGCGCGACATGCCGGTGTTGGCTGACCTCAAGCAACAAGGTGTCACCGACTACATCATGATCCCGCTGCCGTTCATCGATCACGGAAGGCTGGCGGCGATCTCCTATGCCAGTCGCGGCGCCGACGGCTTCAACGACCAGGATATTCAAAACCTGACGGCGGGCGCGCATCTGTTCAGCCCCTATGCCGAGCGCAACGTATTGCATCGCATCGCAAACAATCTGCTCGACGCCTATCTCGGACCCTTGGCCGGACGGCGCATCTATCAAGGCGAGATCGTACGCGGCGAGCTGCAAACCATGCTGGCGGCGATCTGGTTCTGCGATTTGCGCGGCTTCACCGCGCTGTCGGAGACCATGCCGCGCAAGCAGACGGTCGATCTGCTCGACCGCTGGTTCGACGTCATCGCCGATGCCTTGGACAAAAGCGGCGGCGAGATCCTGAAATTCATGGGCGACGGATTGTTGGCGGTGTTCCCGATCCATGACGGCGATGCCGCCATGGTGTGCGCCAAGGCGCTGACCGCGGCGCGCAAAGCGTTCGCCGATACCAAGACCTTGAACCACAAGCTGCAGCAAGAGGGCATGCCCGAGTTGCGCTTCGGCCTGGCGCTGCATATGGGCGAGGTCGAGTTCGGCAATATCGGCGCGCGGCGGCGGCTGGACTTCACGGTGATCGGCCCGGCGGTCAATCACGCCAGCCGCATGGAAAGCCTGACCAAGACCGTGGGGCATCCCGCCGTGGCATCGTCGGTGTTTGCCGCAGTCAGCCCGCAAGGCTTGAGCAGCCTGGGCCGCTTCACCTTGCGCGGCCTGGCCGACGACGTGGAAATCTTCGCGGTCGACGGATTGTAGCCGTCCGTTTCCTCAGCGATCGGGGTCGGTCTCTTGGGCAGCCTTTTTCAACGAATCAGGCACACGACGGTGCTGCGCTGCCTTATGAATCTTTTCGGAGAATTTCGGCCAACGCTTGCGCGCGCCGCGAATCCAGCCGCGTACGGTTTCGGATTCCTTGGCGAAAATGGCCAGCGCGATGAGCAAGAAGATCCAGCCCTGCAGAATGGGCAAGATCGCACCGACGACCGCCAACGCCAAAAAAGCAAAGCCGGTAGCCAGCCATAAGGTTTTGCGCGCGGTTGCTTTCATCCCTGTTATGTGGGGATAGCGGGCGCGATGACAATCCGTTCAGGACAAGCCGATCAGATGTGGATCGGCTTGTCCCAGGCCGCCAAGGCCGCTTCCTTGGTCGCTTCGTTGACCGTGGGATGGGCGTGACAAGTGCGCGCGATGTCTTCGGCCGAGGCGCGGAACTCCATCGCCAAAGTCGCTTCGGCAATCATGGTGCCGGCCGAGGCGCCGATGATGTGCACGCCCAACACCTCGTCGGTCTTGGCGTCGGTGATGATCTTCACGAAACCTTCGGTCTGGGCGTTGGCGCGGCTGCGCGGATCGGCGGTGAAAGGATATTTGCCGATCCTGATGGCGACACCTTCCTGCTTGAGCTGCTCTTCGGTTTTGCCGACCGCCGCGACTTCGGGATAGGTGTAAACCACCGACGGCACTTTGTTGTAATCGACATGGCCCTTTTGGCCAGCGATGGTCTCGACGCAAGCGACGCCGTCTTCCGACGCTTTATGCGCCAGCATCGGCCCGGCGATGACGTCGCCGATGGCATAGATGCCCTTCACGTTGGTTTGGAAGTGGCCGTCGACTTCGATGCGGCCGCGATTGTCGAGTTTGACGCCGGCCTTCTCCAGCCCCAGCCCTTCGGTATAAGGCCGCCGGCCGATCGACAGCAGCACCACATCGGTCTCGAATTGCTCGGCTGCACCACCGGCCGCCGGCTCCAAGGTCAGCGACACGCCGCTCGCTGTCTTGTTGGCGCCGGTGACTTTCATGCCAAGCTTGAACTTCATGCCCTGCTTGCCCAGCTCGCGCTGGAATTGCTTGCCGATTTCGCCGTCGAGACCCGGCACGATGCGATCGAGGAACTCGACCACGGTGACTTCCGAGCCCAGCCGGCGCCACACCGAGCCCATCTCTAGCCCGATATAGCCGCCGCCGATCACCGCCATACGCTTGGGCACTGACGGCAAGGTCAGCGCGCCGGTCGAGGTGACAATCGTTTGCTCATCGACCTCGACGCCCTTGAGCGGCATCGATTCCGAACCGGTGGCGATCAGGATGTTCTTGGTCTCGATACTCTGAATCTTGCCGTCGGCGCCAGTCACCATGACCTTGCCCGCGGCGTCGATGCTGCCGGTGCCGATGAAGGACGTGATCTTGTTCTTCTTGAACAGGAACTCCACGCCCTTGGTCGCGCCCTGAACCACCTGGTCCTTGCGCTTGAGCATGGTCGGCAGGTCGAGCTTGACCTCGCTTACCATCACGCCATGCGCGCTCAGATGCTTCTGCGCGTCTTCCAGCGCGTGCGAGGATTGCAGCAGCGCCTTGGACGGGATGCAGCCGACGTTCAAGCAGGTGCCGCCCAACGTGGCGCGCTTCTCGACCACAGCCACTTTCATGCCCAGTTGCGCGGCGCGAATAGCGGCCACGTAGCCGCCCGGGCCGGAGCCGATAACAACCAGATCGAATGTATCGGCCATGGCTTAGACCTCGAGCAGCAGGCGTTCGGGATCTTCCAGGCACTCCTTGACCCGCACCAGGAAGGTCACGGCCTCGCGCCCGTCGACGACACGGTGATCGTAGCTGACCGCCAGATACATCATCGGCCGCAGCTTGATCTCCGTACCAACAGCAACGGGGCGCTGCATGATCTTATGCATGCCCAGGATGCCCGACTGCGGCGGGTTGAGGATCGGCGTCGACATCAGCGAGCCATAGACGCCGCCGTTGGAGATGGTGAAGGTGCCGCCGCTCAATTCTTCCAGGGTCAACTTGCCGTCGCGCGCCTTGTGGCCCAGCTCGGTGATCTTCTGTTCGATCTGGGCGAAGCTCAGCCGGTCGGCATCGCGCACCACCGGCACCACCAAACCCTGCGGCGTGCCGACGGCGACGCCGATGTCGTAGTAGTTCTTGTAAACCAGATCGTCGCCGTCGATCTCGGCATTGACCGCCGGGATTTCCTTCAGCGCCTGGATGCAGGCCTTCACGAAGAACGACATGAAGCCCAGCTTAACGCCGTGCTTCTTCTCGAACGACTCCTTGACCCTATCGCGCAGCGCCATGATCGCGGTCATGTCCGCTTCGTTAAAAGTGGTCAGCATCGCGGCGGTGTTCTGTGCCTCTTTGAGGCGCTCGGCGATGCGCTTGCGCAGACGCGTCATGCGCACGCGCTCTTCGCGCTCGGCGTTGAGGCGAGGACCGCTTGCGCGCGGCGCGGCTGGTGCCGGCGGTTTGGCCGCAGCGGCTGGCGCGGTCGGCGGCGCGTTCATAGCATCGGCTTTGGTGATCCTGCCGTCTTTGCCGCTGCCGGCCATGCCCGAGATATCGACATTGCGTTCTTCGGCGATCTTGCGCGCGGCGGGACCGCCGATGCCGGCATCCGGCGCTTTAGCGGCAGGAGCAGCAGACGCGGCGGCCGGCTTGGCCGGCGCTGCAGGAGCAGCGGCGGGCTTCGCGGCCGGGGCGGCGGCTTGTTTGCCGGCGCCCTCGCCAATCACGCACAACACGCCGCCGACCGAGACGTTTTCGCCTTCCTGGACCTTGATCTCGGCCAGCGAGCCGACCGCGGTGGAATTGATCTCGACCGTGACCTTATCGGTCTCCAGCTCGCACAACGCCTCGTCCATGGCGACGGCATCGCCGACCTTTTTGAACCATTTGGCCACCGTGGCTTCGGTGACCGATTCACCCAGCGGCGGAACCTTGATTTCGGTAGCCATCGTCAAACCTCATCCCTGTCGGGCGCTCGCTCCAGCGCACCGCTTAAAATCCGATACTTCCCGCAATGCAATTCGCGGGCCAATTTAGCCTAGTTGCGGCTATTGTTCGATGGTCAGCGCCCGATTGACCAGATCGGCCTGTTCGGCCAGATGACGGCGTAGCAAGCCGGTGGCCGGCGAGGCCGATTCCTTGCGGCCGCTATAGACCGGCCGGCGCGCCTTGACCTGCAGGCCCGCCAAAGTCTCCTCGATACGCCGGTCGACGAAATACCACGGGCCCATGTTCTTGGGCTCTTCCTGGCACCACACCAATTCGGCATTGACGTAGCGCATCAACTCCTTGGCCAGCGGCTTGACCGGGAACGGGTAAAGCTGCTCGACGCGCAGGATCGCTACGTTATCGATCTTGAGCTTGCGCCGCTCCTGCAGCAGGTCGAAATAGACTTTGCCGCTGCACACCACGACGCGCTTGATCTTGTCGTCCGCCGCCAGTTTGTCGGTCTCTTCCAGCACGCGATGGAACGAGGTGCCCGGGCCCAAATCGGCCAGCTTCGACACTGCCTCGTTATGGCGCAGCAGCGATTTGGGCGTGAAGGCGATCAGCGGCTTGCGGAAGTTACGTCGAACTTGCCGGCGCAAGGCGTGGAAGAAATTGGCCGGCAGGGTGCAATTGATCACCTGCCAATTGTCGTCGGCGCACAGTTCCAGGTACCGCTCGATACGCGCAGAGGAATGCTCCGGCCCCTGGCCTTCGTAGCCATGCGGCAGCATCATCACCAGGCCCGACATGCGCATCCACTTGCTCTCGCCCGAGGCGATGAACTGGTCGATGATCGATTGCGCGCCGTTGGCGAAATCGCCGAACTGTGCTTCCCAGATGGTCAACGCATTGGGTTCGGCGGTGGAATAGCCGTATTCGAAGCCCAGCACACCGGCTTCGGACAGCGGGCTGTCGATCACTTCGAAAATCGCCTGGTCTGGGCCGACATGATTGAGCGGGATGTAGCGTTCCTCGGTCGATTGATCGATCAGCACCGAATGGCGTTGCGAGAAGGTGCCGCGGCCGGAATCCTGGCCCGATAGTCTTACTGGCGTACCCTCGGCCAGCAAGGTGCCGAACGCCAGCGCCTCGCCGGTGGCCCAGTCGATGCCTACGCCGCTATCGATCATCTTCCGCTTCTCGGCCAGCTGGCGGATGATCTTGCGGTTGACGTTGAAATTCTTGGGCGGTTCGGACAGTGCCGCACCGACCTGCTTGAGCAGATCCATCGGCACGGCGGTCTCGCCGCGCCGCTCGTCGCCCGAAGCCTGTTGCAGGCCCGACCACGCGCCTTCCAGCCAATCGGCTTTGTTGGGCTTATAGCCGGCAGCGGCCGCGAAGGCCTGATCGAGTTGCTGGCGGAAGCCGCTATCGATGCCCTTGACCTCGTCGGCGCTGAGCACGCCTTCCTGCACCAGTTGCTCGCCGTAGATCTGTTGCACGGTCTTGTGCTGGCCGATGGCGTTGTACATCAGCGGTTGAGTGAACATCGGCTCGTCGGCTTCGTTATGGCCGTGACGGCGATAGCAGAAAATATCGATAACGATATCATGCTTGAAGCGCTGGCGATATTCCATGGCGATGCGCGCGCAATGCACCACGGCTTCGGGATCGTCGCCGTTCACATGCAGGATCGGCGCCTGCACGATCTTGGCCACTTCCGAGCAATACGGGCCTGAACGCGCATAGGTCGGCGAAGTGGTGAAGCCGATCTGGTTGTTGACGATCACATGGATCGTGCCGCCGGTGCGATAGCCCTTGAGATCGGACAGATCGAGCGTCTCAGCCACCAGGCCTTGGCCGGCGAACGCGGCGTCGCCATGCATCAGCACGGCCATCACCTGGTCGCGATTGGTGTCGCCGCGCTGCGCCTGCTTGGCGCGCGCCTTGCCCAACACCACTGTGTTGACCAGTTCGAGATGCGAGGGATTGGCGGTGAGCGACAGATGCACCAAGTTGCCGTCGAACTCGCGATCCGACGACGCGCCGAGGTGATACTTCACGTCGCCCGAACCCTGGAACGATTCCGGCAGCACTCGGTTGCCCTGGAATTCGGAGAACAAGGCGGTGAAGCTCTTTCCCATCATATTGGTCAGCACGTTTAGGCGGCCGCGATGGGGCATGCCGACCACGACCTCCTTCACGCCCAGCTGGCCGCCGCGCTTGAGGATCTGTTCCATCGCCGGGATCAACGACTCCGCGCCATCCAGGCCGAAGCGCTTGGTAGCGACGAATTTCACATGCAGGAATTTTTCTAGGCCTTCCGCTTCGACGATGCGCTCGAAAATGGCGCGCTTGCCCTTGACGGTGAATTCGGTCTGGTTGCGGATGCCCTCGATGCGCTCCTGAATCCAGGCCTTTTGCGCCGGATCGCCGATATGCATGAACTCGACGCCGATCTTGCCGCAATAGGTCTGTTTCAGGATCGCCATGATCTCGCGCATGGTGGCGACTTCCAGCCCCAGCACGCCGTTGATGAAGATCAGCCGGTCCCAATCGGCTTCGCTGAAGCCATAGGTGGCGGGATCGAGTTCGGGATGCGGCTCCGGCTTGGTCAGACCCAAGGGATCGAGATCGGCTTGCAGGTGGCCGCGAATGCGATAGGCGCGGATCAGCATCAGCGCGCGCACCGAATCGATCGCCGCCGCGCGCAGTTCTTCCGCCGTGAAATTGCCCGCCGTCGTTGCGGCATGGCCATTGCCTTTGGCGACCGCGGCGCCGTTGGGCTTCTTGGCCGGCCCAGAATCTATCGTGGCATCGGGGACGCCGATCACTTGGGTGCCGTTGGATGCCCAAGACGGGCCGGCAATATCCTGCAGCGCTGCTTGTTGGTCGTCGCTCAGCTCGGCAAAGAAGCTCTGCCAACTGGGATCGACCGACGCCGGATTTTGCGCGTAGCGCGCGTACAGCTCCTGCACGAAGGTGGCATTGGCGCCAGACAGAACCGAATCTTCGTCGCCACGCATGGCTGTCATAACGGCCGGGGACGCCAGCCGCCTCCTAAAAACTTTTAGGCTTTCATCACCTTCAACATGGTGGTGCCGAGCGCCGCGGGCGAGTCCGCAACGGAGATACCGGCACTGCGCATAGCCTCGATTTTGTCTTCGGCTCCGCCCTTGCCCCCGGAAATGATAGCGCCGGCGTGTCCCATACGCCTGCCCGGCGGGGCCGTGCGGCCGGCAATGAAGCCCACCGTCGGTTTTTTGATTTTGGACCGGCTCAAGAATTCGGCCGCGTCTTCTTCGGCAGCACCGCCGATTTCGCCGATCATGACGATG
>JBBSNV010000040.1:0-9299 GCA_038260375.1 Reyranellales bacterium | reverse complement strand
TTGACGAAATCGGGCCGGTCGCAGCGGCCGAAATCCTCCGCCCACGATCCGGTCGAATGGCCATAGCCGCGCCGCGTCGTCACCGCCACGATGAAGCCGCGCCTGGCGAACCACCGTGCCGGCGTGCCGTAGCGTGCCACCAGGGTCTTGCGGTCGCTGGCATCGACCGGCGAGCCGTGATTGAACAGCAGCAGCGGATGGCGCTTGCCGTCCTCACCATAGATCGCGGTTTCCAATTCGCTGCCGCCGGGGCCGGGGATGCGCACGATGCGTGGATCGTCGCCCGCGGCAAAAGCGGGTCCGCTGAGCAGCACGCAGAACAGAGCCAACAAAATCCAGCGCATGGGATTCCTCAGGTATTTTTCGCCAGGATAATGGGTTTTGTGCGCCGCCGCCGGACAAATAGCGGTCGCGTGACGCTTGACTTGGCGGCCCGAGCGTTTATGCCTCGTGGCAATTAAGACGAACGAGGAAACATGACACGCGCTTTCACCTTTCCCGGCCAGGGCAGCCAAGCTGTCGGCATGGGTCGCGACCTGGCCGAGGCGTTTCCCGTTGCGCGCCAAGTGTTCGAAGAAATCGACGAAGCGCTGCAGCAGAAATTAGCGGTGCTGATGCGCGAAGGCCCCGAGAGCGACCTGATCCTGACCGAAAACGCGCAGCCGGCCTTGATGGCGGTGAGCCTGGCGACGATTCGGGTGATCGAAAAGGAGAGCGGCAAGAAGCTGGCGCAGCTGGCGTCGTATGTCGCTGGCCACTCCTTGGGCGAGTATTCGGCGCTAGCGGCATCGGGCGCCTTGACCATCGCTGATGCGGCGCGGCTGCTGAAGAAGCGCGGCCAGGCCATGCAACGCGCGGTACCGGTTGGCGTTGGAGCGATGGCGGCGTTGCTAGGCATCGAGTTGGAAGGCGCGCAGGAAGCATGCAACGAAGCGGCGCAAGGTCAAGTCGTGGCAGTGGCCAACGACAATGGCGGCGGCCAGGTGGTGATCAGCGGAAATAAAGAAGCCGTGGAGCGCGCCATCGAAGCGGCCAAGGCACGCGGCTGCAAGCGCGGCATGTTGCTCCCCGTCAGTGCGCCGTTCCATTGCCCGCTGATGCAGCCGGCAGCCGACGCCATGGCGGACGCCTTGGGCACGGCCAGTTTGGCGCCGCCCTCGGTGCCTTTGGTGGCCAATGTGCGCGCCTCCGATGTTAGCGATCCCGCCACCATCAAGCAGCTGCTGGTCGAGCAGGTCACCGGCATGGTGCGCTGGCGCGAGACCGTGCTCTATTTGAAGAGCAAGAATGTCGACACTTTGGTCGAAGCCGGCACCGGCAAGGTGCTGACCGGCCTAGTCAAGCGTATCGATAAGGAGATGACCGGCGTTGCCGTCAACACGCCGGCCGATATCGAAGCGTTTTTGAAAAGCGCGACCTGAAGCGGAGAGAATTGATGTTCGACCTTGGGGGCAAGAACGCGCTGGTTACCGGCGCCTCGGGCGGCATCGGCGGCGCCATCGCGCGGGCTTTGCATGCGGCGGGCGCGCAGGTGGTGCTGAGCGGCACCCGCGCCGAAGCGCTGCAAGCGCTGGCCAACGAGTTGAAAGAGCGCGTGCATGTGGTGCCGGCCAATTTGTCCGACGCCGCGGCAATCGATGCGCTGGTCAAAGAGTGCGAAGCCAAGATGGGCAGCCTCGATATCCTGGTCAACAATGCTGGCCTGACACGCGACATGCTGGCGCTGCGCCTGAAGGACGAAGACTGGCAGACGGTGATCGACGTCAATTTGACCGCCACTTTCCGCCTGTGCCGCGCCGCCATGCGCGGCATGATGAAGAGGCGCTTCGGGCGGATGATCAACATCACCTCGATCGTCGGCGTCACCGGCAATCCGGGCCAGGCCAATTATGCGGCATCGAAAGCAGGCATGATCGGCATGTCCAAATCTCTGGCCGCGGAACTGGCCTCGCGCGGCATCACGGTGAATTGCGTGGCACCGGGCTTCATCGCCACGCCCATGACCGAGGCGCTGAACGAGGATCAGAAGAGCAAATTGCTGGGTGCTATTCCCGCACAAAGGCTGGGAACGCCGGACGACGTGGCGGCGGGCGTGATTTACCTAGCCAGCGCCGAGGCCGCCTATGTCACGGGGCAGACCTTGCACATCAATGGCGGCATGGCCATGATATGAGGCACAAGGGGCGGGCCGATGGCCGCCCCTCAAGGCATTGAAATCCAACGGTTCCGGCTGCTGGCCAAGGCGGATGAAACATGATAGTGAAACGCCGCTTTTTCGCCGAGGTCATTGAATCGTGGCGGGCGCGTCTATCGCGCTAGTCTCTTAAGTAAAATCCGTCAAAGCGAAGGATAAGAACGATGAGCGATACTGCCGAACGGGTAAAGAAAATCGTTGTCGAGCATCTGGGCGTCGAGGCCGACCAGGTTTCGCCGACGTCGAGCTTCATCGACGATCTGGGCGCCGACTCGCTCGACACCGTCGAGTTGGTCATGGCCTTCGAAGAGGAATTCAGCATCGAGATTCCCGATGACGCGGCGGAAAAAATCGCCACCGTCGGCGATGCCATCAAGTTCATCGACGAAAACAAGAAATAGTCTCAAACGCCCGCGCTGACGCGGGGGTTTGCGTTTTGCCGCGCCTTTCAACGCGACAAAGGACCAAGCGATGAGACGAGTCGTCATTACCGGAATGGGTATGGTCACGCCGCTGGGCAGCGGCGTCGATACGACCTGGAAGCGATTGATCGCCGGCGAATCGGGATTGAGCGGCATCCAGTCGTTCGACGTCTCTGATCTGCCGTGCAAGGTCGCGGGCCAAGTACCGATGGGCGAAGGCGCCGAAGGGCGCTTCAACGCCGACGACTTCATGGCGCCCAAAGACCAGCGCAAGGTCGATCGCTTCATCGTTTACGCGATGGCGGCGGCGGTGCAGGCGGTCGAGGATTCGGGCTGGAAGCCCGAGGCCGAGGAAGACCGCGAACGTACCGGCGTGTTGATCGGCTCGGGCATCGGTGGGCTGGAAACCATCTACGAAGGCTCGATCACCCTGCACGAGAAGGGGCCGCGCCGCATCAGCCCGTTCTTCATTCCCGCGGCGCTGATCAATCTGGCCTCGGGCCAGGTCTCGATCCGCTTCGGCTTCAAGGGCCCCAACCACTCCGTCGTCACCGCCTGTTCGACGGGCGCGCACGCCATCGGCGATGCCAGCCGCTTGATCCAGTTGGAAGATGCCGACGTCATGGTGTGCGGCGGCGCCGAAGCCACGGTGTGTCGCATCGGCATCGCGGGCTTTGCTGCCGCGCGCGCGCTCTCGACCGGCTTTAACGACACCCCGACCGCGGCCTCGCGTCCGTGGGACAAGGACCGCGACGGTTTCGTCATGGGCGAAGGCGCGGGCTGTCTGGTGCTGGAAGAATACGAGCACGCCAAGAAGCGCGGCGCCAAGATTTACGCCGAAGTGCTGGGCTATGGCCTGTCGGGCGATGCCTATCACATCACCGCGCCACCGTCTGACGGCAATGGCGGCTATCGCGCCATGCAAGGCGCGCTCAAGCGCGCCAAGCTCAACACCGACCAGATCGATTACATCAACGCACACGGCACCTCGACGCCGCTGGGCGACGAGATCGAGTTGGGCGCGGTCAAGCGGTTGTTCGGCCAGGACGCCTATAAACTTTCGATGTCCTCGACCAAATCGTCGATCGGCCATTTGTTGGGTGCGGCCGGCGCGGTCGAAGCGATCTTCTCGATCAAGTCGATCGTCGAACAAATCGTGCCGCCGACGCTCAATCTGACCAACCCATCGGAAGGTTGCGACATCGATCTGGTGCCGTTGAAGGCCAAGGAGCGCAAGGTGCGTTACGCGCTGTCGAATTCGTTCGGATTCGGCGGCACCAACGCATCCGTGATCTTCGGCGCCGTCAACTAGAGCGGATCACGATTGTAATGGAAGCACGATATGTTTCCATCCAATCGTGTGAATCCGCTCTATTCTTGATTGCTAGAACAAATTCACACCTTTTGACGGAAACCAAAGCGATTCCGTCAAAAGGTGATTTGCTCTAGAGCGGATCGCGGCGCCGTGCTGCGCCGGATTTTCCTCACCCTTATAACGCTCGTCCTGCTGCTGGTCGTGGCCGTGGGCGCGGCGTTCTTCTGGGCCAAGAGCGAAGTCAATTCGCCCGGCCCGTTGCAAGCTGCCATCACCGTGCTCGTGCCCAAGGGCGCCGGCGCCGATGCCATAGCGCGACTGCTGCAGGAGCGCGGAGTGATCGAGCAGCCGCTGCTGTTTCGTTTGGCCTTGCGGCTGGACGATAGCGGCAAGCTATTGCGCGCGGGCGAATACGAGATTCCCGCCGGCATCAGCGTGATCGAGCTGCTGGCGCTGCTGCAGAGCGGCAAGACGGTTATGCATAAGATCACCATCCCCGAAGGCCTGACCGTGGCCGAGATATTGGCGCTGGTGCGGGGGCAGGACGGGCTGGAAGGGCAGATCAGCTTGCAGCCGGCCGAAGGCAGTTTGCTGCCGCAGACCTATTTCTTCACCTTAGGCGACACGCGTGATGCGGTGATCCAGCGCATGCGCCAGGCGATGAAGGAAACGCTCGAGGAGCTGTGGCCCAAGCGCAAAGCCGGCCTGCCGATCGATAGCGAGAAGGAGGTCGTGACCTTGGCATCGATCATCGAGAAGGAAACGGGCGTCGCCTCGGAGCGGCCGCGCGTGGCGGCGGTGTTCATCAACCGGTTGCGCTTGAACATGAAGCTGGAATCCGATCCCACCGTGACCTATGGCATTACGCTGGGCCGGCGGCCGTTGGGCCGCGACCTCAATCGCGGCGATCTGCAGGCGGCCACGCCTTACAACACCTACACCATGGTGGGATTGCCGCCGGGGCCGATCGCCAATCCCGGCCGCGCTTCGCTCGAGGCTGCGCTCAATCCGATCGCCAGCAAGGAAATCTTTTTCGTGGCCGATGGCTCGGGCGGCCATGCCTTTGCCGAGACCTTGGAGCAGCACAACAAGAATGTGGCGGCCTGGCGCAAGCTGCGCGATAGCAAGAAGCCGTAGTCAAAGAGCCGTAATTAAAAAGCCGTGGTTAAAGAGCCGTAGTCACGCGGTCAGGCGCCGCTCCAGCGCCAGCCACACGCCCAACAGCAACGTCAGAAACACCGCCATCCCCGCGTACATCACGTCGAGCGACACCACGCCGATGGTGAAACCGGCCAGCAGCGGGCCGATCGCGGCGCCCAGGTCGCTCCAAGTGGCGTTGGCCGACAGCGCGTGCATGACATTGCCGTCCGGATTGGTTCTGATCCGCTGCGCCACCAGCACAGGGCCGACCACCGCCATCACGCCGCGCGCCAGCAGGATGACGATCACGCCGGTCCAGGTGGCGTCTAGCGGGATCAGTGCAAACCCTAAGATGACGAATGCGGTGGACACGATCATGGTGCGGTACGCGCCGAAGCGGTCGGCGATGACACCGCTGAGCGGGCTGATCAGGATGATCACCATGTGGCGCGCCGCCACGGCGATGCCGGCCGAGAGCAGGGCGGTTTTCGTGCTGGCGTCCTCTCGGAAGAGTAGACCAATCGTAAAGGTGAACACACCTTCGCCGGCCAGCAGCAGGCCAAACGACAGCAGGTTGTAGGGGCTGGGCGCGAAATAACGCCAGCCGCGCGCCGGCGGGCGCGGTTGGGCTGTGATCGGTTCCTGGCGCGGCAAGGCCCAGGCCAATGGCACGGCAATGACGGTCAGCGCGGTCATCGCGAAGAAGGCCTCGCGCGGCCCCAGGCTGATGGCCAGCCAACCGCCCAGCGCCGCAGCCACCGCTTGGCCCAAAGTGCGCAGCGAGCGGTTGACGCCGATCATGCGGCCCATCGCGGGACCGCCGCCCACGGCATAAACCAAAGTCGTCAGGTTGAGCGCGGCAAAGGACAGACCCCAGACGATGCGCGCCACCAGCAGCAAGGGTCCGCCATCGAGAACTGCGTAGGCTAGGGTGGAGAGCACCGCACCGATGGTGGCGAGGATGGTGAGGCGCCGGGAGCCCAGCCGGTTGCCGATGCGCGCCACCTCGCCATAGAGCAGCACGCGGATCCAACGATTGGCCGACAGCAAGATGCCGACCCAAACCAGCGACACGCCAAAGCTGGCGGCCTGCAACGGCAGAACGACGTAGAGCAATTGATCGCCGGTCAGGGTCAGCGCCAATGCGACCGACGACAGAAGGACGGCGGTCCAGCCGTTTCCTTGTCCGACGCTAGGGGTGTTTGGCTGCGAAAGGCTCACCGGGGAAGGCTCACCGACCGGCGCTGCGTCCCATTAGCCAGGCGGTGACGCCACCGGGCAGAGTGCTGGCCAGCCACACTGCCGACTTGGTTGGTAGCGGAAAGGCGATGCGCGCTTTGTTATGCGCCAGGCCGCGGCGGATGATGGCAGAGGCCTTCTGTGCGCTCATCAGGAACGGCATCTTGAACTTGTGCTTCTCGGTCATGCGCGTGGTGACAAAACCCGGGCAGATCACGCTGACGCCGATATGGTCGGGCTTCAGCATGATGCGCATGCTTTCGCCCCACACCCGCACCGCAGCCTTGCTGGCGTTGTAGGCGGCCGATTGCGGCAGGCCGACGAAGCTGGCGAGCGAAGACACCAGGGCGATCTGGCCTTGCTGGCGTACGCGCATGGCCGGCAACAGCGGCAGCACGGTGTTCAATATGCCGTCGAGATTGATGGCGAAGGTGCGGCGAATCGCTTCCTCGTCGAGCTTGCCGCCGCTTCCTTCCATGCCGACACCCGCATTGGCGATCACCAGGTCGATCGGTCGAGCCTGGTCGATCATCGATACCCATTGCGCAGTGGTTTCGCGATCGGACACATCGATCGTGGCGCTGCGCACCTCGGCGCCCTTGGCGCGGCAGGCATCGGCAACGCTCTCCAACCGCGCCTTATCGCGTCCGCCCAGCGCCAGGAACACGCCAGGCGCGGCGTAGTCGAGCGCCAGCGCCTCGCCGATGCCGCTCGATGCGCCGGTGATCAGGATCACGCGCGGATGTCTCATGCTGCCTCTCGTTTATTCACAGGACGCTTGGTTGCCTTCTGCGGTCCGGACTATAGAGTGCGGCAAAGCCGCGTGACGCGGAAGGCAAAAGCAGCGGGGGATTTTTTGTCACTGGCAAGTATGACCGGCCACGGCCGCGCCGAAGGCGCCGACCAACGCATGACCTGGGCGTGGGAAGCGCGCAGCGTCAACGGCAAGTCGCTGGAGATCCGCTGCCGCATTCCGCCCGGCTTCGATCGGCTCGAAGGGCCGGCGCGCGCGGCCGCCTCGCAACGCTTCCGCCGCGGCAACGTCACGCTCTCGCTGTCTTTGGTGCGCGCACAAGCGACCGCGCCGGTGCGCATCAATCGCGAATTGCTCAAGACCATGCTGGGGCTGGTCGAAGAACTGCGCGGCCATGACGGCGTGGCGCCGGCCACCGCCGACGGCCTGCTGCGCGTGCGCGGCATCGTCGAGGCCGAGGACGAGCTGGCCGACGACCGGGTCGTGGTCGAGGCGCGCGACAAAGCCATGTTGACGACCTTGGATCAAGCCGTCGACCGGCTGATCGCGGCGCGGCAGAGCGAGGGCGCGCATCTGCGCGAGGTGCTGCAAGGCCATCTGTCGCAGATCGAGATGCTGTGCCAGAAGGCGCGCGTGGTGGCGGCGGCGCAGCCGGCTGCGATCCGCGATCGCATGCATCGCCAGCTCAACGACATGCTGGGCAGCGTGCCGGCCCTAAGCGAAGAGCGCTTCGCCCAGGAGGTCGCGGTGCTGATCCAGAAAGCCGATATCCGCGAGGAGCTCGACCGGCTGACCGCGCATCTGGCGCAAGCGGCGGGTTTGATCACAGCTGGCGAAGCCGGCGAATCGATCGGTCGTAAATTCGATTTCCTGTGCCAGGAGTTCAACCGCGAGGCCAACACCTTGTGCTCGAAATCGGGCGACATCGAGTTGACACGGCTGGGCATCGAATTGAAGAGCGTGGTCGAGCAACTGCGCGAGCAAGTGCAGAATGTCGAGTAGGAACGAGATGGCAAAGTCGCCCAGCAGCGGCATTACGCGGCGCGGCTTGATGCTGGTGCTGTCCTCGCCCTCGGGCGCGGGCAAGACCACGTTGTCGCGGCGTCTGTTGGAGCGCGACAAGGAGATCATGCTGTCGGTGTCGGTGACGACGCGGCCGCGCCGCCCGGCCGAGCGCGACGGCACGGATTATCATTTCGTCGATGTGCCGCGCTTCGAGAGCATGCGGTCGCGCGGCGAGTTGCTCGAATCGGCCCGGGTATTCGATTATTACTACGGCACGCCGCGCCAGACTGTCGAAGTGCCCTTGGCCAGCGGCCGCGACGTGATGTTCGACATCGATTGGCAGGGCCGCCAGCAACTGGCCGAGAAGGCGCGCGCCGACATGGTCAGTGTGTTCATCCTGCCGCCTTCGACGCGCGAATTGGAACGGCGCCTGACCCAGCGCGCGCAAGATCCGCCGGCAGTGGTCAACAAGCGCATGGCCAAGGCGGCCGACGAGATGACGCATTACCTGGAATACGATTACGTCATCGTCAATGTCGATGTCGAGCGCAGCCTGACGGAGCTGCATTCGATCCTGGTAGCGGAGCGGCTCAAACGCGAGCGTCAGTTGGGCCTGTCGGATTTCGTGAAGTCGCTGCGCGACGGGCAGTGAAAGCTCAGCTGCGGCGCAGATTGCCGCGCAGGCGTGACAGGCGCCGGCGCCATTGTCGATAGCGGCGCCGCGCGATCGCCAACATGCCGCGCACCGGCGGTCGGCGCCGGCGCAGGAACAAGCCGACGCGGGTGATGGCGTCGCCGTTGGTATCGGCCACCACCAACTGCGCGACGCCGATGTCGATACGATCGCCGACCACTGGCCTGCGGCGCAGGCGTTTGGCCAGCACCTCGCCGATGGGTTGCTCGCTTTCGGCGGGGGGCAGAGGCAGACCATAAAGCCCAGCGATCTGGCCGGCCGGCGCCGTAGCCTCGAAAATGAAATCGCCCAAGACGACGGTGTCAACGCGTCCGGCGCCGCCTGCGAACAGCCGGTCGATCGCCAAGGTCGATTCCGGCGGCGCCAGCATCAGCACCGTGTCGTCGGTCTGCAGATGTTCCAGCCCGTTACGTGGCAGCACCGCGTTGTTGCGCAACAGGGCCAACACGCGCACACGCTCGGGCAGCTTCAGCGCATCGAAATTGCGGCGCAAGGCGATGCTATTGTCGGCCACTTTGTAGGCCAGGATGTCGCGA
>JBBSNV010000039.1:0-9332 GCA_038260375.1 Reyranellales bacterium | reverse complement strand
CCACCTGATCCAGCGCCACCGAGCTCCAGATCGGATTGGTCTTGATCATGGCCTCGCGCTGGGTCCAGAAGATCTTGGTGATCTGATAGGCGGTGTCGTTGTCCATCTTGGTGGTGGTATAGGCGCCGACCGGCAGGCCAAAGGTCTGCACCGCATCCTTCTGGCCTTGATAGGTGTTGGGCGCGATCACCACCTTGCCGCCGCCAGGATCGGCCTCCAGCACTTTCTTCAGCTGGTCGTCGGTCAAGGACAACAGCTTGATCGGCGTGGTCGAGGCCAGTTCCTGGATCAGCGACACCGGATGCGAAGAACCCGACGCGTAGCCATCGACGCGCTTGTTGCGCATGGCGTCGTTGGCCGCGCTCAGCTCGACCTCGGCGATCTTCACTTTGCCTTCCAGATCGAACAGCTTGATCAGCGCGTTGGTCTGCCGCTCGGTGAAGGTGCCGCGCCCGCCGGAAATGAAAGTCTTGCCGTTCAAATCGGCGATGCCGTTGATGCCCGAATCGGCGCGCACCACGAAATGCATGGTGATCGGCGGCATGATGAACAGGGTGCGGATAGCGTCGTAGCCGGTCTCGCCTTCGAACGGCTTCTTGCCGGATTGGGCCGCTTTAACCAGGCTGGGCGGCGAGGTGAAGATGAAATTGCCGTCGCGGCGCGGCGCTTCCTTCACGTTCTGCACCGAGCCCTGGCTCTCTTCGATGGTCGGCGCCAGCTTGCCGTTGCTGGCCGCTTTCAGCGCCTCGCCCAGTTGCACCGTCATGACGTAATACGACGTGCCGGCGGTGGCCGATTTCAGGGTAACGCGGTCTTGCGCTTGAGCCGCACCAGCGGCGAACACGGCGATGGCCGCCACCATGGCGGCCAGCGGAACGGTACGAAGCAATTTCATTGTGATGTTCCTCCCAAACTTTGCCGACGGTTTTACGGCGTCAAAGCGGGCAGGGGCAAGAGGCTAGATGAAAGCCGGCGGCGGCTCGATCGCGATGCCGAACGAGCCGGACTCGATCAGCCGCCGTAATTGGCCGTCAGGTAGTCGATGATCGTGGTGGCGTCCTTGGCTTCGATCGGTGCGCCGTAAGAGGCGATCATCTTTTTTACCGTGGCTTCCCATTTGCCGTGGTCGAGAAACGGCGAGTTGGCCTGGATATAATCGACACTGTGGCAGGCGGCGCAATTCTCCATCACCTGTTTCACGCCGGGTGCGTTCTTCAAGACGATGGCGTCTTCGTCGGTCAGCGCTGGCGTCGCGGCGAAGGCCAGGAGGCTGGCGGCAAATATGGCGAGGCGCATTTTCAGTCTCCCTTTAAGCAGCGACGATCTGAACGTGCTGGATCGCGTTGTGGTGATACCCGGCCGGATTGAATATGGGCTCCATGGGTTGGCTGGCGCCCAATCGATTGGTGGCGCGCGCCATGACGACATGCGAGCCCGCGGCCGGCGTAACATTGAAGCTGAAGGCGCGGAACGAGAACCGCCCCAGATCCTGGCCCAGGGTCGCCGATTGCCAGTTGTGTCCACCATCGGCGGAGTATTCGACATCGGCGATGCCGTAGCCGCCGTCCCAGGCGATGCCTTTGACGGTCAATGCCTGGCCGGCTTTGGCCTTGTGGCCGTCCAGCACGTTGGTGATCAGCGAATTGACGACGATTTCGGTGATCGGCGTGTTGGTGGCGGTCTCCTGGCTGATGAAGCGATCGACCAGGGCGAATTTGCCGACGGGAATGCGATAGGCCGCCGCCATCCAGAAGCCGCCGAGCGGCTGGGTGCGTGCCTCGATCGACACCAATTGCTTCATCCAATAGGTGCCGGTCCAGCCGGCGACGATCAGGCGTAAGGGAAAGCCGTTCCAATGCGGCAGTGCCTTGCCGTTCATCTCGTAAGCGAGAATGGTGTTCTCGTCGAGCGCCTTCCAGGCTGGAATGCTCTTGATGAAATCGGGCGTCTTGTCGAGCGCGCCGCTATCGGCGCCATTGAAGGCGATTTCCAGTGCCTCTTTTTTAATGCCCGATTTTTCCAGCACGTCTTTTAGCCGCACGCCCTTCCAGCGCGCGTTGCCCATGGCGCCATAACCCCACTCGACGCCCTGAACATGCGGCTTGGAGAGGCCACGGCGATTGCCTGAGCATTGGCAGACCGCAACCAGTTCGACCTGCGGGAATTTCGTCTTCAAATCGTCCAGCGTGTATTGTGCGGGCGTGGCGGCCGCATCGCCCCCGACACTCAGCTTCCAGTCCTTCAGCTCGATTTCCTGGATATTCGACAGATGCCAACGCACGAAGAACGCATCGTTGGGCGTCAGCATCTCGTTGAAATATTCGATCGGCGTTTCGTAATTGGGTGGCCGGTACGACAGCTTGATCAGCGGCTTCTTGCCTGCCAGCGCCTCCAATTTTGCGCTGGCGCGCGTGCCGTCGGGCACGCCGGGGCTGAGCGGTACGTTTTGCGCCGAAGCGGTGCGCGGCAGTAGCAACCCGCTGGCGCCGAGCGCGAGGGCGCCGGCGCTGCCGGCGATCATGGTACGGCGTGTCAGCATCGTTCGACCTCTCGAAATTCATGGCGTTATGGTCGCCGGCCAGCAAGATCAGGCACCCATTTTAACAGTTTGACAATGTATTTCTAATGCTGTGGACCAATGGCCCGCGATACAGCGTTTTGTCCCTAACGAATGACACCGAACCTATTTCGGCATCTGGCGCTGATTACTCCAGCGCCTTGCGCTTGGCTTCGATGGCGGCGCGTTGCGGGGCGTCGGCCGGGATTTGCCTGAGCAGGCGATCGAGCATGGCGCGCGCCACCGCCTTGTTGCCGGCTTCGGTTTCGACCGCGGACAGGAAATACAGCGCCAGCGCGTTGTCGGCATCCAGCGCCAGGAGTCGGCGCAAGATGGCGACCACTTCGGGCGATGGCAGTGCGGTCGTTGGCGTCATGCGCAGCTGCGCCTCGGCCAGATCGGCCAGGATTGCCTTGTCGTTGGGTTTGCGTTGAGCGGCTTCGCTGAACGCGGCCACGGCTTTGTCGGGCTGGTTGAGTACGATGCGGGCGCGACCCAACCGGCGCCAGCCTTCGACGTCGTCGGGCGCATCTTTCAATTTGGCTTCCAGCCCATCGACCATGGAACGGATCGCCTGCTCGCGCTCTTGCGGCGACAGTTTGCTCATCCGATCGACGTCGTCGTTGTTCGGTCCCGTCGGTCCCGTCGTCGCCGGTGGCGGCTTGCGGTCGGGCCGGATCGATTGCGGATCGATGCCGGAATCCTTGGCCGCGCGCGCGATCTGCCGGCGCAGCTCGGGCAGGTAAGGCGCGTCTTCGGGCGAACGTGCCTCCAAGGTCAGCCAGCGCTCGAGCGCCGCGCGTGGATTGCCGGCCTGCAGATCGACTGCGCCACGATAGAAATTGCTGCTGGGATCGTCGGGCGCTTTGGCCAGCGCCGAATCCAGCGCCTGGATTGCGGCCGGCGTGACCTGGCCATCGTTGGCCAGGATCAACGCTTCGGCATAAGACGCCAACACATCGGCGCGCTCTGGCGCCAAAGCGACGGCGCGGGCGAAGGCAGCGGCAGCCACCTTGTATTGGCCGATTCTGACCGCGGTGTGACCCAGCAGTACCCAATTGGGCAGATCGTCGGGCTTTTGCGCCAGTCGCTTTTGCAGCTCTTCGATGGCGCGCTGCGCAGCTTGCGGGGTGCTGCCGCCGCGAACCTGATCGGCAAACGGCATGGCTGGCAGATCGGGCCGTCCGGTCGCCAGGTAAAACGCAAAACCGGCCAGCGGCAGGATGGTGCCCAAGGCCAAAGTGACGTGGCGCAGCATCGGCCGGGGCGTGGCGTGGCGTTCCTGCTGCTTGGCTGCCGCTAGCAGGCGCCGCTCGATTTCCAAGCGCGCCGCTTGGACCTGGCTGGCATCGAGCACGCCGCGGTTCTGATCGCGCTCCAGCTCGGCCAATTGATCGCGATAGACCGCCAGATCGTGCTCGCGCCGCGGCGGTGGTGCAGCGCGGCGGGGCCGCAAGATCGGCCAGCCCACTACGGCGATGGCCAGCGCGGTCATGATGGCGAGCAGGAAGGCCAACATCAGCGTTGCCGATCCAGCAGCGCGGCCAGGTCGCGCTTTTCATCCTCGCTCAACGGCGCGGCGGGCGCAGCGCTTTGGCGCCGGCGCAGCCAGACGATGCTGCCCACGGCGCCCGCGATCAGCAGCAGCGCCGGACCGAACCACAGCAACCAAGTGCCGGGCCTGATCGGTGGGCGCAGTAGCACAAAGTCGCCGTAGCGTTGCGTCAGGAAGCTATAGATCTGCTCGTCGCTGTCGCCGGCCTTGAGCCGCTCGCGCACCAGCAGGCGTAGATCGCGCGCCAAAGACGCATGCGAATCGTCGATCGATTCGTTCTGGCACACCAGGCAGCGCAAATTATGGGAGATGTCGCGCGCGCGTTGTTCCAGTCCGGCATCGGGCAAAATCTCGTCTGGCTCGACGGCCAAGCCCGCCATCGGCAACAGCAGAGTTAAGGCCAGCAGCGCGGCGGACAGGGCTCTCATTGCTGCAGGCGTTCGACGATCGGCGCGATGATGTCGCGCCAGATGTCTTCGCTAATCGGCCCGACTTGGCGGTAGCGCACCCGACCGTTGCGATCGATCACGTAAGTTTCCGGCACGCCATAGCTGCCCCAATCGATCGCGGCGCGGCCATTGGCATCGACGCCGATCGCTTCATAGGGATTGCCCAAGCGGTTGAGCCAGGCTTTGGCTGCGTCTGGCTTGTCCTTGTAGTTGACGCCGACGATTTTGATTTTATTTTTGAACCCCGCGTCACGCGACAGGCGCAACAGCACCGGATGCTCGACCTGGCACGGCGCGCACCATGAGGCGAAGATATTCACCAAGGTGACCGGGCCCGGCGAGCCATTGGCGAACTTAGTCGTGTCGACGCCGGGCATGGTGTCGAGCAGCGGTGCCAGGCTCATGCTCGGGGCGGGCTTGTCGATCAGCACCGACGGCAGGGTGGTGGGGTCGCGGTCGATCACCAGCGCCCAGGTGAAGAAGCCCGCGATCAGCGCGAACATGGCAATCGGCAAAATGAAAATCGCGCGCATGGTCAGGCCGGCACGGTCGCTTTGTTGACGGCTCGCGCGGGCGCACCGACGCGATGGCGGCGATCCGTTAGCGACAGGCCGCCGCCCAGCGCGCACAGAATGGCACCGACCCAGATCCACGGCGCCAGCGGATTGTAATAGAGCCGCACGGTGTAGCCGCCCTTGCCGTCGTCCTCGCCCAGCACCCCATAGATGTCGCCCAGCAGATTGGTGTGGATGGCGGCTTCGGTGGTCTGCTGACGCTGTACGCGATAGAAGCGCCGCTCCGGCTCCAGAATGGTGAACAACGCGCCGCCGCGCCGCACTGTCATGTGCCCGCGCAGCAGATCGTAATTGGGGCCGCGAAAGCCGTTCACCTCGTCAAGCGACACTTGATAGCCCGCGATCTCGACCTGATCGCCCGGTTTCATTACCAGAATACGTTCTTCCTGCCAGGCCGACACCGCGGTGACGCCGGCGATCAGAATGCCGAGCGAAGCGTGGGCGATGGTCATGCCCAAGGCCGAGCGCGGCAGATGGATCAGGCGGCGCAAGCTCTGGCCCAGCGGCAGGCGGAACAAGCCGATGCGTTCGGCTATTTCCAATTTGGCGCCCACCACCAGCCACGCCGCCAGCGCCAATCCCACGATCGCCATGGTGTTGCGCCGATCGACCAGCAGCCCGCCCATAATGGCTACTCCTAAACCGATAGCAGCGGCCAGCCACAGCCGTTTGACCGCCTGGGCCAGGCTAGCGCGCTTCCATGTCAGCAAGGCCCCGACTGGCAAGGCCACGAACAGCGGCAGCATCAGGGGCAGGAAGGTCGCGTTATAGAACGGCGCGCCGACCGAGACGCGGCTGCCGTCGATCAGGTCGAGGAACAACGGATAGAGCGTGCCCAGCAGCACCGTGGCGCAGGCGGTGGTGAGCAACAGATTGTTCAGTAACAAACCACTTTCCCGGCTGATCGGCGCAAAGCTGCTGCCGTTTTTCAGGTGCGGCGCGCGCCAGGCATAGAGCGCCAGCGAGCCGCCGATCGCGATCACCAGCAGGGCCAGGATGAACAGCCCGCGGCCGGGATCGTTGGCGAAGGTATGGACCGAAGTCAGCGCGCCCGAACGCACCAGGAAGGTGCCCAGCAGGGACAGCGAGAAGGTCAGGATCGCCAGCAGCAGAGTCCAGCTTTTGAGCGTGTCGCGCTTTTCCACCACGCTGGCGGAATGCAGCAACGCGGTGCCCAACAGCCACGGCATGAACGAGGCGTTCTCGACCGGATCCCAGAACCAGAAGCCGCCCCAGCCCAATTCGTAATAGGCCCACCAACTGCCCAGCGCGATGCCGACTGTCAGTGCGCACCACGCGGCCAAAGTCCAGGGCCGCACCCAGCGCGCCCAGGCCGGATCGACCTTGCCTTCGATCAGCGCCGCCACGGCAAACGAGAAGGCGATCGAGAAGCCGACATAACCGACATAGAGAAACGGCGGATGGAACGCCAGGCCGGGATCTTGCAGCACCGGGTTGAGATCGTTGCCGTCGAGCGGCGGCAGGCTTACACGCAAGAACGGATTGGACGTCAGCAGGATGAACAGCAGGAAGCCCACCGCGATCATCGCCTGCACGCTGAGCACGCGCGCTTTGAGCGCCGGCGGCAGATGGCGGCCGAACAATCCGATGCCGGCGCCGAACAAGGTCAGCACGAAGATCCACAGCACCAGTGAGCCTTCGTGATTGCCCCACACGCCGGCAATTTTGTAGAGCATCGGCTTGGTCGAGTGCGAATTCTCGATCACGTTGACGACGCTGAAATCGGAAACCACGTGGCTCCAGATCAGGCACGAAAACGACAACGCCACGAAGAAGAATTGCGTCACCGAGAGCGGCGTGGCCAGGGCCACCAGCGCCGGCTCGCGCCGCGCGGCGCCGATCAGCGGGACGGTGGCTTGGATCAGCGCCAAAGCCAGCGCCAACACCAAAGCGTAGTGGCCTAACTCTGGAATCATTTCTTCAGCGCGGGCGGTGAAGTGGGCGCAGGTGGGCCGCCGGGACCGCCTTCTTGCCAGCGGCCGGCTTTCTTCAACGCGTCGGCCACTTCGGGCGGCATGTATCTCTCATCGTGCTTGGCCAGCACCTGGCTAGCTTGGAACACGCCGCCGCCATCGAGCGCGCCTTCGGCCACCACGCCTTGGCCTTCACGGAACAGATCGGGCAGCACACCCCGATAAGCGACAGTCAAGCTCGCCCTGCCATCGGTAACGACGAAGCGGGTGATCTGGCCGTCGAGTTTTTCGATGCTGCCGTCTTGCACCAAGCCGCCGATGCGGATTTTTTTATCGGGCGCCGGCTTCTGTTCCGCCACCATGCTGGGCGACAGGAAGAACACCAAATTGCTGTCGAGCGCGCGCAGAATCAAAAGCGCCGCGACGCCCAGCGCCGCCAGCGAGCCCAGCAACAGATAAAGGCGTTTGCGTTTGGGTTTCATTCCTCGGTTGCATCCTGGCCCAAGGCCTTGAGCGCGCGGGTCAATCGCCGGCGCGTGGCCCAAGCGTGCCAGGCCATGCCACCCAACACCAAAGTAGTGACGGCGAAGGACGGCCAGACATAAGCTGCGTAGCCTCCCATCGCCAGGAACTCAGCCATCGCTCACCCTTAACGTATCGACAAGCCGCCTGTGGGCCAGATATGGGCCGCGCACGAGCCCAACGGAGGCCCGAGCTTGGCCAGAAATGGGCCGGCGGGATATGACAGGCTTATGCCGCGATCGGCAATGCGGCAGTTTGCGGCCCGACGGCCACAGATATATCTTTACGCCTAGTAGCTTTCGGCAAGGAGCAGACACCGTGGGCGGCATCATCTGGTTAGCGTCCTATCCTAAGTCGGGCAACACTTGGACCCGCGCTTTTCTCCACAATTTCGTCAAGCAAAGCGATAGCGCCTATAATATCAATGAAATGAACGCCTTATCGAGCAGCGATAACGGCCATCACTGGTACGAGGAAGTGCTCGGCAAGCCGGTCAAGGAAGCCAGCCACGCCGAGATCGCCAAGGCCCGGCCGCTGGCGCATAAATACATCCACGACCAGACCGACGGTTTCATTTTCCTCAAGACTCACAACGCCTTGGTCAATCACGAGGGCACCCCGCTGCACACCCCGCAATACACCGCGGGGGCGATCTACATCTCGCGCAACCCGCTCGACGTCGCGATTTCCTATTCGTTTCATATGGATATGACGGTCGACGAGATCATCGAGGTGATGGCGGAACCCGGATACACCTTCCCGACCAACGAGAAATCGGTGTTCCAGATCCAAGGCGCGTGGTCGGAGCATGTGAGTTCCTGGACCCGGAAGCCAAATCCAGCAATGTTCTTAATGCGTTACGAGGATATGCTGGACCGGCCGTTCGACACGTTCGGCGATCTCGCGGAATTTCTGCATTTGCCGCGTGATCCGGTGCGTCTGCGCAACGCCATCGACCTGTCGTCGTTCAAGAATCTGCAGAATATGGAGCAAAAAGAAGGCTTTAGGGAACGGCCCAAACACACGGAGAAGTTTTTCCGCGAGGGCAAGGCGGGGCAGTGGAAGGCGACCCTGTCGGTCAACCAGATCAAGCGCATCGTCAAGCAGCACCGCGAGCAGATGGAAATCTTCGGCTATCTGGGCGACGCAGAAAGCTTCCTGCGCAACCCGGTGGCTGGCCGCAAGGCGGCGCTGGCGCGCTAGCCGCCCAAACCGCTATCCCACCTGCCAAAGGCCCGCGCGCAAATCTACTGCCAAGGCTGGCTGCGGTATCGAGGTAGCGTTTGTGGTGTTTGGGTCACAAGGTTTTGCCTTTGCGGCGAATCGTTTAATTGTCGGGATACGAGCGGCCCACCGACCGTTAGTGTGTTTGACGCGACAAGTGTCGACGTCGTTTTATCGTATTGCGTTCCATTTAATGGGGAAGCCTTAATGTCCAAAACCGCTCTGAAAATCGGCCTACTGTCTGGTGTAGCAGCCGTCGCGATCCTGGCCGGCCAATCGGCCAATGCGCAGATGTACACGACCGGCCCGGGTTTCTATCTGTCGGCCGAAGGGCGCTATGTTTTCAATCACAGCGACAAATCCACGACCTGGACGCCGGGCGACATCATCATCAATCCCGACTTCCTCGACACCGACGATGGCTCGGGCGCCAAAGCACGCGCCGACAAGGGTTGGGGTGGCAAGGCTATGCTGGGTTATCGCTTTTCCAACAATTGGGATGTCGGCTTTGGCGTT
>JBBSNV010000038.1:0-9420 GCA_038260375.1 Reyranellales bacterium | reverse complement strand
GTTGGTGACCACCGCACTGGCTTCGCCATTCTGTGTCAGCGCCACGGCACGGCGGATGCTGTCGATCACGGTGTTGGCGGTGCCGGGCGATGGCTTGCTCAACTCGACGGCGTGGTCGAGATCGAGCTGCAGCACCGGCAAAGCGTTGGCGAAAACCTTAGCGGCGGCGGACGGGCTATCGATCGCCTGCACCGGTACGTCGAGATGGAACCGCCGCGCCAGGGCCGACAACCGGCGCGAATCGTCGAGCACGAAAAACACTGGACCGCTTTGCCGCCGCGCCAGCCAAGCGCGCAACGACAGCTCGCCGCCGATGCCAGCCGGCTCGCCCATGGTCAACGCCAACGGGGGGAGAGCCGGCGGAGCCTGATCGCGCCGCCCGCCCGTCATGGTCAGATCCGTATGTCGACGACAGCCTGCTGGCGCAAATCGCGCATCAATTTGCGCGCCAGCAATTCCAGCCGCTGCTGCAACAAGCCATTGCCGACATCGTCGCGGCTGGGGCCGCTGCCGCCGTCGCGCTTGCAAACCATCAAGATGCGCACGCCTTGAGCTGTGCGCAGCGGCGGGCTGGGTCTGCCGACATCGAGATTGGCGACGATGTCGCGCACGTCTGGCGGCAATTCATTGAGTTTGCCGGTGCCGACATCGCTCACTTGCGCGCCGCGTACTTCCTTGCCGATGTTGGGTAGGTCGCTGCAGTTGCGCGCGTTCTCCGAAAGCTGCTGCGCCAGATTCATCTGGCTGGCGACTTCGCTGGCGCGGGCGCCTGCCGCTACCGGCAGCACCAATTGCTGCACCTGCATCACCGCATCGGTCGGCCGCCCGGCGGTGATGGTGCGCCGCTCGATCAGCAGCAGAATGTGATAGCCCGACAGCGAACGGATCGGGTCGGAAATTTCCCGCGGCTGCAGGCGCGTCACGACTTTTTCCAACTCTGGGTCCATTTGGCCCTGCTGCAGCCAGCCCAGATCGCCGCCGTTCAGCGCGGTCGGGCTTTGCGAGAATTGCTGCGCCAGGGTTTGGAACGGCGTGCCGGCACGCGCCTTCTGCACGATGGTCTCGGCCGTCTTGCGCACCTCGGCTTCCTGGCCCGGCTTGTCGATCGGCAGGAAAATCTCCGCGATGCGGTTTTCGGGCTTGCCGATATTGGCGCGGAACTTGGTCACCGCCTCGTCGATTTCCTGGTCGGTGATATCGATTTGGGGCCGCAAGCGGCGGCGCACCACCTTGCCCCAGGCGATGCTCGCCTTGATCTGGTCCTGCGCCGCGGAAAAGGGAATTTTCACCTGCGCCAGCAGCGCCTTGAACTGGCCCGGCGGCCATTTGTTGTTCTGCTCGATGCGGCCGACCGCCTCGCTGATCTCTTCGGCGCGCACCGTAATCCCTAGCCGCGCCGCTTCCTGGAGTTGCAGCTTTTCCTCGATCATCAAGCGCATGACCTGGGCCGCAACGCGCTGGCGATTTTCTTGGCTGTCTTCGATACGCGCTGCCAGCATGGCCAGGCGCACGCGCCCGATCAGTTCGAACACCGTGATGATCTGGTCGTTGACGGTGGCTGCGATTTTGGTCAAATCCTGCGCAGCGGCTGGCCGCGGTGCCATGACCGGCGCCAGGCCCACCATCAAAGTCAGGCAAAAAGCGCAAAGCTTGACCAGACGCTTCATATCCGCACGTCTCATATCAGCACGTCGCTCCTCAATTTTTCTGGCGTGTTCCGTGACGGGATCGGCCGGCTTTTCGGCTTCCTGCCGATCGGCCGGGATCCTGTCCCAGCAGCCGCACCGTTATATCCCATTGCGGCGGCACGGTGGCAACCCGCTGAAAATGCGCTCAATAGACGCGGGATTGCACGCTGGTGAGTTGCTTGAACACCAGCTGGAACAGGATTCGCGTGTCGGGCGCCAAAATCTGATCGTGGTAAAGCCGGCGCTGGGCCTGCAGGCCGAACACAAAGCACTCGTCTTCGTAGCGGACGCTGGCGCCGTACAGGCGCGTCTTGCCCGCCTCGATATCGGCCGAATAGATCGCGCCCAAGGTCCAGTGCTCGTTGAGCCGCGACGTGACCCCGACATTGATTTCCTGGCGGGCGCCGAAGCTGTCGATCGGGCTCAGCGCGTCGGCGATGTAAGTGTAGTTGACGCTGACCCGGAAAATCTGTGGCCCCAAATTGGTCAACAGATCGGCCTGCCGCACGCGCAAGGTCTGGCTGTCCATACGCAGTCGGGCAAAGCCGTCCCACCAGTTGCCGGGATTGATTTGCAAGGCTGCGATCACGTCGGACAAATGCGAATCCGAATGCAGGGTATCGGGGAAGGCTTGCTTGTCGTTGAAGCGAAAGCTTTGGCCAATGAACAAGGTGGTGGCGTCGCCGTCGGCGCTGAACAGGCCGAAGCGCGCGCCATAGGTGATGCGCTGGCCGCCTTCGAGCCGGTCGCTACCGACGAAGCGATTGGCGTTGAGCAGATTGGTCTCGTCGAAAACAATGTCAGCCGATTCCTCGTTGGGGATGCGCCATTGGCGGCCTAGGCTGGGCGCCGCCGAGACTGCCACAATCGGCTCGATCAATTTGTAGCTGTTGCCGGGCGAGCGGCTGACCAAGGGCCAACGCCATTCCAGCGCCACTTGTGGCAGGACGCGCCCGGTGACGCCATTGAAGCGGCGCGCCGGATTGCTGGGGTCGATGGCGTCGTGCACGTTGTAGAGATCGCCCTGCACCGATGCGGTGAGTTTCCACACATCGCCCCAGCCGCCGATATAGGGCAGCGTGTAGGCCGCGCGCACGGAAACCTTGGTGCTATCGGCGCCTTCCTCGCGCGAGATGTTGGCCATTCGCGCATCCAGCACGTAGTGCCCGCCCCAGCGGTCGGGATCGCCGACCAACTGGCCGCGGAACAGCGGCGCCACGATCGGCGTCTCGCGGTCATGAACGCCCAAACGCAATTGCTGGAACAGATAGGCGTTGGCGCTGGCGTAGGAGCGGGCGCTGAAGCCCTCGACGAAGGCGTCGGATTGCAGATAGGCCGGCGATTTGTAGCCGTATTCGCGCAAATAGAGTTTATCGGTGTTGCGTTCGAGATCGAAACCGGCGCGCCAATAATCGTCGATCTCGAACCTGCCTTTGCCGTCGATGCTGCCGCGAAAGCTGCTGTCCGTGTCGTTGTGCCGGTCGTAGATGCTGGTGCCGGCCAGGCTCAGGCTGCCAGTGTCGAAGCGACGGCGGTATTCCAGATTGAGTCCTTGCCCACCCCGAGTGGTGAAATGGGGTGCGACGGTGATGTCTTCGCTGTCGGATAGCGCCCAATAGTAAGGCAACACCGCCGATATGCCGTAGCGGCTCGACGAACTGAGCTCGGGCGTCAGGATGCCGGTGCGCCGTTTGACCGAAGGGTCGGGCGCGGAGAAATAGGGCGTGTAGAACACCGGAATGCCCCACATTTCCAACGTCATGTCGCGGAAATAGATTTCCTTCTGCTGGCTGTCATGCATGACCTTGGCGGCCTTGATCTGCCACAGCGGCGGACGCGACGGATCCTTGGCGCAAAGCTCGCAAGGCGAAAAGACGACCTGGTTGAGATAGGTGCGGGGACCGCGCAACGTGCCGCCATTGGCGGCGAAGCGCGAGTTGTCGGCCAGCAGCATGCGGATATCGGTCAGCATGCCTTCCTTGAGATCCTTGGCCAACTCCATGTGGGTGGAGAACACCACTTCGCCGGTCGGCTCCATCAGCGCGACGTGGCCGTTGGCGGTGGCGATATCCGTGCCTTGGTTGTAGCTCACCTGGTCGGCGGTCAGGATGCGCTCGCCCTGGAACAGCTGGACGTTGCCGCGCAACGTGATGATGCCCAACTGCTTGTCGTAGGTGACTTCGTCGGCCGCGAAGCGGATCGGGGTTTTTTTGTCCGGCAATTCGCGCTGCTGGCCCAGCGCAGGCTGGGCCTGGCCCGACACGGGTAACAGAATGGGCACGAGCGCCAGCAGCCCGATCAGCGCGGCCGCGCCGGCCCGCCCCGCCAGCATATGGCTGCGGCGGCTTGGTGCCTTTAGCACCCAAGCGCTTTGCGCTAATCCCACGCCCGCTCTCCCCACTAGTCCTATTCGTGCAGCCGCCATCCCCGTGGGCGTAACGGCGGCCGCAGTATAAGGGCAAGCATCGCGCAAGTCATACCGCCAAAATCCATACGGTACAGGGCTTAACGTGTCGCCGTGGAAGTGCCGGCTCATGTTCGGCTGACAGCGCCAGCAAGGCACTTTTTTTTGCCCAACCGCCATGTCAAGGTCGCAGCCACGCACGGAATTTTCGCATTAGCCCCCTGCACTAGCCAAGGATCAGACATGAAAGTCAGCTTCGTCGAGCCCAGCCGCCTTAACGCCGGCAATGTTGCCGTCATGGTCGCCGATGGCCGGGTCCTGTCGCCCAGCGCCCAAACGCTGGACAAGCAGACCAAGGGCGCGTTGAAGCGCGCCATAAACGCCAGCCGCTTCACCGGCAAGAAAGGCCAGTTGCTGTCGTTGATGGCGCCGGCCGGCACCAAGGCCGATCGTATCACCCTGGTGGGCATCGGTAAGGCCAGCGCACTCGATGCGCTGTCGGCCGAAGCCATGGGCGGCGCGCTGCTGGCCGACGCCAATGGCGCGGGACAGAAGACGCTGACGGTGGCGATCGACACGGTGCCGGGCGTGAAGTTGGAGCTGGCGGCGCTGGCTGCTTGCGTGGCGCTGGGCGGCAAGCTGCGCTCCTACCGCTTCGACAAATATCGCACCAAGGAAAAGCGGGAGGCCAAGCCGACGGTTGCGACTTTGAGCATCGCGGTCAAGGGCGCCAGTGCTGCACAACGTGCCTATAATGGCGGCAAGGCCGCCGACGCGGTGTTCTTCGCCCGCGATCTGGTCAGCGAACCGGCCAATGTGATCTATCCCGTCTCGCTTGCGGCCAAGTGCAAAGAGCTGACGGCGCTGGATGTGAAGGTCGAGATCTTGGGCGTGGCCGCCATGACCAAACTTGGCATGGGCGCCATCTTGGGCGTCGGCCAGGGCAGCGCGCGCGAATCGCAAATGGTCATCATGTCGTGGAACGGCGGGCCCAAGGATCAGAAGCCGGTAGGATTCATCGGCAAGGGCGTGTGCTTCGACACCGGCGGCATTTCGATCAAGCCGGCTGGCGGCATGGAAGACATGAAGTGGGACATGGGCGGGTCCGCCGCGGTGATCGGCGCCATGCATCTGTTGGCCGCGCGCAAAGCCAAGGTCAACGTGGTTGGCGTGGTCGGCCTGGTCGAGAACATGCCGTCAGGCACGGCGCAGCGTCCGGGCGACGTGGTCACTACCATGTCGGGCCAGACCGTCGAAGTGATCAACACCGATGCCGAAGGCCGCTTGGTATTGGCCGATGCCATTTGGTACTGCCAGAAGAAATACAATCCGCAATGCCTGGTCGATCTCGCCACCTTGACCGGCGCTATCATCATCTCGCTGGGCCACGAGCAGGCAGGTTTGTTCGCCAACGACGATGCTTTCGCCGATAAAGTTGCCGCCGCCGGCAAAGCGGTGGGCGACAATCTGTGGCGCATGCCGTTGGGCGAGGCTTACGACCGCGACATCAACTCCGATATCGCCGATATGAAGAACGTGGGCTCGGGCCGTGGCGCGGGCTCGATCACCGCGGCGCAGTTCATCAAGCGCTTCGTCATCGGCAACACGCCCTGGGCGCATTTGGATATCGCCGGTACGGCTTGGACCAACAAGGACGGCGGCTCGACACCCAAGGGCGCCACCGCGTTTGGCGTGCGGCTATTGGATCGGCTGGTGGCCGACAATTACGAAGCGAAGTAGAGCAAAGAATCGATTTAGTAATGCCCTTCTCCCGCTTGCGGGAGAAGGTGCGCGAAGCGCGGATGAGGGTGTTCATACGCGTTAGCGCAAATACTTCGACGTCTCTTGCGAGTGAGACAACACCCTCACCCGGCCTTCGGCCACCCTCTCCCACAAGCGGGAGAGGGGCAAAATCGAAGCAACACCTGAGAAAATGACCGAAATAAACTTTTACCACCTGACGCGCTCGACCCTGGAGCAGGCGTTGCCGCGACTGCTCGAGAAGGCGCTGCAGTCGGGTGGCCGCGCGGTGGTGATGGCGGGTTCGGCCGAGCGGGTCGAGGCGCTCAACGCCCATCTGTGGACTTACGATCCCGATTCCTTTCTGCCGCATGGCAGCGCCAAGGACGGCAACGCTGCCGAGCAACCGGTGTGGCTGACGGCCAGCGACGAAAATCCCAACGCCGCCAAATTTCTGTTTCTGACCGATGGCGCGGTCTCCCAACAGCTCGCAACCTTCGCGCGCTGCTTCGAGTTGTTCGACGGCCGCGACGAGAGCGCGGTGGCCAATGCGCGCGAGCGTTGGAAGCAATTGAAATCCGACGGCCACAGCATCGCCTACTGGCAGCAGAACGATAAAGGCGGCTGGGAGAAGCGCACGTGACTAAGCCTTATAAACTCTACGGCCGCTCGGCCTGGGGTTCGGCGATCGTCGAAACTCAATTGGCCTGGTACGACCTGAATTATGAGACCTATGACGTCGACAATCTGCTGAAATCGGAATCGGCGCGTGCCGCACTGACCAAGGTCAATCCGTTGGCGCAAGTGCCGGCGTTGATCTTGCCCGACGGCAGCTTGATGACCGAGAGCGCTGCGATCACGTTGCTGCTGGCCGACGGCCAGGGCGCACGCTCGCTGGTGCCGTTAGAAGGCGAGGCGACGCGGCCTGCGTTCTTGCGCTGGCTGGTGTTTGTCGTCGCCAATATTTACCCCACCTTTACCTATGTCGATATTCCGGCGCGCTTCGTGCCGGATGAAGCAGCACAAAAAGGCTTCGTGGCAACGGTCGATGCCTATCGCTTGAAGTTGTGGCAGATCATGGAAGGCGAGGCGGGGGGGCCGTGGTTCCTGGGCGAACGCTTCTCGGCGCTCGATCTCTACATCAACGTCATGACCAAATGGACGCCGCGCCGGCCTTGGTTCGTGGCGAATTGCCCCAAGCTCACCGCCATCGCGCAGCAGGCGCAGGGATTGCCCGAATTGGCCAAAGCATGGCAGCACAACGCGGCGATGGATTGAACTTATCTTTCTCGTGTGGCGCCGCCTGACAAGCAGCTGAATCGGTTCGATATAATTGGCTGCGCTTTTCCCAACATGGTCTAATCCTCGACACGCTCTCGCCCCATTTCGCCGTCCTAATGGGGTGATGGCATCGGACGGGAGGGAAACGATGAAGACCATGGCAGTTTCGCTGATCGCGCTCTACGTGACCGGCTTTGCACTATCGGGCGCGGCCAATGCGCAGCCCAGCCCCGGCCAGCCGCCGCAGGGGCAGCAACAATATCAAGGTCCGGTCGGCGCCGACGGCAAACCGATGGCCGACAATGCCGCCAACCGCATCTTGCTGGCGCAGGAGTTGCTGAAGGTGCAGTCGATGGACAGCATCATCGGCGACATTATCGAAAGCATGGCGCGTTCGGTGCCGCAAAACGAGCAGCAGCGCTTGCGCGATTTCATGCAGAAGAATCTCGACGTGAACGCGATCCGCGCCAGCGCCGTGCAATCGATGACCAAGACCTTCACGGTTAGCGAGTTGGCGGCGATGGTCGATTTCTATGGCTCGGACGAGGGCCAATCGATCCAGAAGAAGCTGGGCGGCTACATGACCGATCTGTCGCCGGCGCTGCAAAGCACGATGCAGAACGCGATGAACAAGTATCGTCAGCAATATCCGGCGGCCAATGCCGCGACCGGCCCGCAATCGACGCCAGCGCCGGCCACCGCCCCTAAGGGCGCGCCAGGCCCGCCGATCCGGCAGCGATAAGGCTCAATCCAATTCAGTAAGTAACAAGCGTCTGGGCTGTTAAACTAAAGTCGGTACGCACTTTATTTCTTACAAAGAAACCATGCCCACTTAAATTATAGCCAGCCGGTATACCGCTGCTTATATCAATAAGAGAGTAACCACTTAGAGTAAACGAAACGTCTTGCGCGTTGACTCGTGTATCGTTAACGCTGACATCCGAATCCCAATTTAAAACGGCCACCGCTCGTCCGTTTATCTTCGATATTCCTTGCAATTTTGCTACTGCTGAGCCGCCTGTAGTATTCCAACCCAATGCGTCCGTCGGAAATAGTTTATTAAGAGAAACGGCAAAGACAACATCGCCCGTTTTTATTCCACTTTCGGGATATGGGGGGAAATAACGCTTAACCGAATCCATTACCATCGCTTTATCTGATGCGCTTAATTTATCTATTAGGTAACGGCCTTGTTTGGGAATAAATACGTCGCCTGAGATCGAGCGGGGATTTCCTCGGTCATCGGTAATCAAGTTAATTGTGGCTATATCTTTCGCATCTGTGGGAGTTCCAGCATCGCTTTGTTCGAGTAATGCAAAGTGAAACGCAATTAGGTTGCCATTTGAGTCGATACTTAGACGTATTTTATTGTCGCCTCGAAAATTTTGGGTTTTGCCATCGATCACCACGTCAATAGAGACGCTTTGCACATAAGTTACGGCAGCGATTGGCCGATAGCGCAATACGAGATCGCCTTTAATTGGGTCTATTTTTCCAATACCGGGTGGCGCTTGGGCTACCTGCAGGGCGGGCTCATTTGCTGCGGCCTCCGATAAGACAAGTGCAATTGCGATAATTAACCAGCGCATAGGGCTCTCTCCATCAATTGAAATTACACCGTCGCTACCGGCGTGACCGGCGAGCCGACCGCGCCGGGCAGACGCAACGGTGGCGCGGTGAGCAGGAAGCGGCTGCGTTTTCTCAGGCGCAGGAAATGCGCCAGCTCGTCGAGATACCACAGCTCGCCCAGATTGCAGCCCAGCTTGAACAGACAGTGCTCGTGCAGCGGCAGCCAGGCGTGATGGTCTTCGCCGCCGGGCAATGAAGGCACCGCCTCGACGCCGTAATTGTCGGCGATCAGGCAGGCGATGCCGCTATCGGTGATCCATTGCAGCAGCTTGTTGTCGCGGCCGTTCAGCACGGCGCAAGTCTTGTGCACCAATCGCGGGTCGGGCTTCTTTTTCATTTCGATCAGCCAGGTGGCGAAACCGGTGTGCAGCACCAGCATGTCGCCGGTCTCGACCACCACCTTGTTGCCCTCGATGGCGCGCATCAACTCGTCGTAGCCGACATGGATGTGATCGCGGCCGTAGTAATGCTCCAGATCGACCATCACGCCGCGGCCTTGAATGGCTTTGACCGCCATGTTCTCGACGCCCAGCTTGTTAGCTGAAGGCGGATGATCGGGCTTGGCGCCATGGCCGTAATCATGCGGGCCGACCACGTCCTTGCCGGCGCGCCAGCCGTTGTAATAGACCGGCTCGGGTTTGCCGTCGCCATCGGCGTCGAACATCGAGCCGACATGGG